>JANWJP010000168.1 GCA_025451895.1 Robertmurraya sp. | reverse complement strand
CGAATCTTCATGTTTAAAGCAATTTGCAGGGGGCTGGAGTCCTGGAACTCATCCACAAAAACAGCGGAAATCCGGTCCTTCAGCACTTCCATGTTTTCCTTATCCTTCAGCAATTCCAATGCCAGCGACTCCTGGTCGGTAAAATCAATCAGGCCGCGCTTGCTTTTTTCTTCCGCGTACAGCTTCATCGCTTCTGCGGCACAAAGGAAAACGGCTTCGATCGCCTTTTTCAAGTCTTCATGAAGCCTTGGATGGAGATAATGCCCGGATGCCGCAGCATGAATGGGCTCAACGGCTTCCATGCTTTTCTTCGCAGGTTTCAGCTTGCTCAATTTGGCCCAAACATCCCATTTGAGATAACCGTCCCGCTCCCAATCGCGCAAGGAAGACTTAATCACATCTACTGCGTCTTTTGTAGCTTTTGTTTTATCGCCGCCGGGAAGAACAGACCTGACAGTGATAAGCGCTGACTTTAAACGTTCATCCATCAACTCCGGATCCTCTTTTGACTCCGGCAGCCAGGCTTTCATCATCTTCCAGGAATAATCGGCGCATTCCTTGACGGTTTCAGAAGACATTCCGTTTTCTCTCGCCAGCCTGAGGACATCCAAAACATGGTCTCTCCAATCATTATCCTTTGTATCCAGGTTGAGACGGGCAAACACACGGCGGTAATCCCCGTAAAATTTGGAAATCACCTCCGAGGCAATCGTGTTAAACATATCGGAAGCATCTGTTTCAGTCAGAACCTTCTGCACCGGCGACAGGCCCATTTCCAGGGCAAACTCCCGTAAAAAGCGGCCAAAAACGCTGTTCATCGTGCCCACATACCCGTCCAAAATCCTTGCTGCCGAGTGGGCATCCCCGGATTCCAGCAACTTGATGCGAATCCGTTCGACCAATTCGTCGGCTGCCTTCGTGGTAAAAGTGGTGGCAACAATATTTTCCGGAGGGACTCCGTTTTTAATCGTTTCGATAATCTCTGTGGAAAGGCGGGTTGTTTTTCCCGCTCCCGCACCGGCGCTTAATATCGTTAATTTTCCCGTCATTCTTTCACCCTCCCAACCCCGCATAAGTTTCGATAATCGCAAAACATACACGGCGGCTCGATAATCGGCTCATATGACTGCTCACGGTTCTCATCGTCTTCCGCTTCCTGTTCCGGAATGCCTGTGGCAATCACCGAACCCGCATAAAGATACGACCAGACATCTTCCACCGCCCGGCGGACAACCTCATACATATGGGAAAGGGACGGGCCCTCCACATGATAATCTTCCGGAAATTCCGCATCCCTTGAGCTGAAGAAATCCCCGCTCGACAGGATAAAGTAGGCAACCGGCAGTTCCTCGCCGTCCCGATCGGCCAAAAGCCAATGATACAGGGACAATTGAACCGAACCCTCTTCAAGCCGCTTTTTATAATTAGCCGGCCTGGTTGACCATTTCGCATCAAAAAGAATCTTGCGCCCTGACGGTGTTTCACCGACAAGGTCCATCCGCCCTTTAAACAGCACCTTATCATCCCATGACTTCTCTTTCTCAATTTCCGTATGCTTAATTGAAATACCTGCTTCGTTCAGCACTTTGAAAAATTGGCCAATGGCCTTTTGCAGGCTTCTTCTCGTTTGGTTCAGCTTCACGCTGTTTTTTGGTTCAAGGAGCGGTGCCGCCAGCATCGGTGTCAGTTCATCAAACAGTTCACCTGTCCGGATTCGAACCTCTTCTTCATCCCAATTGTTTTTCTCTTTGATTAACCTCTCGAGAATCGTATGACCGAGATTTCCGAGCATAATTGATTCATTCGGCAAGGAAAGCACACTGCCCGGACGGAGATGAGCCCCGTATTTAAATGTCCATTGCAACGGACACCCCACCAGGCTTTCAAAACTAGTTGCCGATTCCTCCGGACGAGGCGCGAGGGTTTTCTCCGGAATATTCCACTTCCGGATTGGATCAGGCACACGGCGAACAGCCATGGGAACCCGCTCCCATTCTTTTCCGCAAACTTGGGGCGATTTTTCATTCCGGATGGTTGACGCATCAAAAGTAATTTTTCTTTCCGTTGCATAATCTCCGGCAATGGCAAAACGGATTTCATCCCACAACGGATGGGGCGGAATTTCCTCTCCCCGCACCTTGGCCGGCGCAATCAGAATTAGTCTTTTTCCGGCTGAGAAAACAGCCTGCTGCCAGGAGAGCGCCTCGCGCCGGCGCTGAACCGTTTCATCCGTGAGAAGAACCCCATTTTCACGGATCCAGGTCCGTTCCTTTATTGTCCAGGTACGGATATTTGTGGACTGGTTTCGATGAAAACCCCACCAAAGAATGGTGTCGGCTTTTCCCCAAATCTGGCCGGGATGATTCACCACTTCCCAATTTGCCGCTTCCTGTCCGTAGCCGGATAATTTTGCCCCTTCACCCAGGACCGACTCCAGAATACGGGTCGCTTGCAGCCTGGTCACACGCTCAACACCAAGGCTTTTTAAGCCCGCCATTACATCCCCGGCAAGTGAAATCGCTTCAGCAAAAATCGGTTCATTGGTCAAATGATACTGTGCTCCGGCCCAGGTGCTGACCTTCTGACAAATATGGATGATTTTTTCATACGGGATGCCTTCATTCGGATCGTAATATTCGTGATTCAACCAGAGATCAAGTGTGGCATCGAGGTCTTTCCTGCGCTTTTTCTGCTCCTTTTCATCCAGCCCCTGCTCTTTCCATGCATCTTCAAGTTCCTGAATTCCTTTGTCCAATGCTTCCTGCCATTGGGTGCCGCCAGTTCCCGGTTCATTGGCGAGAACCGCAGCTAATTTATAACGGATTTTTCCCGGCAGAGGCGAAGTCGGAAGCGTCAATAACTCCATCAACCTCTCGATCCTTAACGGATTCCAATATGTGTCAATAACCAAAGGAAGAACCTGAAGGACCGACCGCCATTTTGAAGGAGTGTCCGTACCGGGTGCAGCCACGCCATAACGATGCAGAAGTTCATCAAGCATCAGGGAGCCTTCACTTTTTATTAAGACGGTGTTCTCAGAGTTGTTTTCCCTTAGCCAATTACTGAGAAAATCTGCCACATCCCATTCTTGTTCTGAACGAACGAAAAGCAGGCTCCCATCTCCTTTTGCTTTGGCAGGCTTTGTTTTTCCCGACAGCACGGATTGCAGGAGTTCTAAATCCGTTCCCGGTTCAGCTGTTGCAGCGGCTGTTAGAGCGGGACATTTTTCAAAATGAATTCCATGTGCCTGCAAGAGACGGATTAACTCCTGAGCCCACGGTTCCCAAAGAGTTTCATCCTGATCGACAAGGGTGATTTTCCGGATATTCAAATGGGGTCCTTCTTCCCGCAGTTTTTCAAGAAGCGCACGGACCCGGTCCGGAAATCCGCAAATTTTATTAGTGTTTGCCAGTTCCAGTTCAGAAAGCGCCGTCAGCCACATGCTTCCGTCTTTATGCACAGCAGGATCCCATCCTGCAAGAACAAGCTCATCGCGCCGCCGCAGTAATTCCTTTGCTGTATTCCAGGAATCAGTCTGAAAAGATTTGGAATAGGGCTTACTTCCGTTATCCAAACCGCCAATCAGCTCCTGCCACTGGGCAATCCGCAAGTTTTCCGACGCTTGGGGAAATGATAATCCAAGCTGTGTTTCCAGCAGGCCGACAAGCCCGTGAAAACCGGTCACTAAAGTTCCCAATGCGGCTTCTTTTTCACCGAGTGCATCAGGATACTTGGCCGAATCAAGCCAAAAACCAAGAATAATGTTCATTGCTTCAGGGCCCCCTTTGAAATATGCAATACTATGGAACGATTTCCGTAATTTCGCTGTGTTTCGTTGATTTCTTTTATGAGTCAACTTTCTTGAGGATCGTATTAGAAGAGTAGGCGGGTCTTCATATTGTGAATATTTTACCATTTTTCTGTTCAAAAGGTTTTGATTCTATTAAAATATTTAAGAACTGACAACGGTTTCAGCGGAACGAATGTGTCTGCATTTAAAAAATTTATAGAATGTGCTAGATAATTTTCAGCGGGTGAAGTCTTATATCGGTTATATATCATTATACCGAATATATGTTCGATTTTACAATGAAAATTCTCACACATTTTCAAATCTTTTGTTACAATTTTTCGAAATCCCGCTTACTGTATAAAAGCACTCTCCATTTTAAACAGAAATTTTCATATTTTTTCCCCTGTTCCTAACAAAAACTAATCTTTTAAATGGGATGCAGGCATATAAAAAGACGCCCTCCTGCATAAAGAAAGCGCCTTTTAATTGCACCGGATTAAACAATTGGACCGGTCGCACCCCTCCTTGAGGGAAAGATATGCCCATTAACTTTTAAGCATGGCGTTAATCGCATCAAGACTATATCCGGCCGCAGCTCCCCCGTCAATAATAACGGCTTGTCCGGACACATTCAGACAATCATCCGAAACTAGGAAGTGAATTAATGAAGCTACCTCCTCAGGCTCACTTATTCTTCCCAATGGTGCTGAAGTGCTTACAAACTTCTTTTCTATTTCTCCGCCTTCCTGGGATGCAAGCAAGGGTGTATTCACTGATGATGGACAAATACTGTTCACACGGATATTTTTCGGTCCAAGTTCAAGGGCGGCAACTTTTGTCAGTCCAATCACTGCCCACTTGGATGCCGCATAGGCTGCATAGTTAGCAACGCCTCTGATCCCAGCAGTGGAGGCAGTGTTTACAATCGCCCCACCCTTTTTCATATATTTCACGCCATGTTTCATCCCATATAGGACGCCCAATGTATTGACACTGAAATTCTTCTGCATATCTTCTTCGGTAGTTTCTGTGATCGGTGCCTCTGTAAATGTGCCGGCATTATTGACGATAATATCAATATTTCCATATGCTTCGTATGCTTTTTCCATCAAGTTTTTAACATCACTTTCGATCGCAACGTCTGTTTGAACAAATAATCCGCCCACTTCTTCCGCCAATGCGGTATGATCATTGATGTCACCAATGACCACAGTGGCTCCTGCTTGATGAAACCTTTTTACCGTTGCAAGTCCAATTCCTGAGCCTCCGCCTGTAACAACAGCAATTTTGCCTTTAAGAGAAAACATTTTATTGCCCCTTTCAGATTCCATATTTAATGAATGATTTACGAATTAAATCCGGGATAATTATTTTGGTCAACTGGATTGTAACAGATTTCAAAATTTTTAAAATATAAACTTAAAAATTAGTACTTTTGCTGCCACTACACCATCTTGGATGCTATTTATCGAAATAGGGACCATTTGGGGCAATCTTCACAAATTTCGGGACCTGCTTCCTCCAGCCGGGGACCGTTGTGATGAAACTATAACGATTTTGGGGCCTACTTTCCCGATCTGGAGACCGTTTGAAACAAACCTCACCCTTTTCGGAATCTGCTTTCCCTATCTGTAGACCTTACTTATCTAACGCCCCCCATACAAATCTCTGAAACCAGTTCACCATCCATTATTACCCCCACAGTCCCGCAACGGTTCCACAGACAAACCTGCACGCGTTAAAGCCGCGTCCCCGTTCAACAAAAACAAACCAACAAATCTCCCGAAAAAGCAAAACCGGGCATCCGAACCAACAATTCGGATACCCGGTAACTTCAATCATACGATTAAACTGCTTTATTCTTAATCTACTTTTCCTTCTTGTTTTAATTCATCATACCAGCGGCCGTGATGGTCTTTGACATATTCCACATCCACATCGCCCTTAGTCATGCCGCGCAAGGAAGCTCTGAACAGATACACACTCATGAAAATGTGTGCAATCACAACTGCTGCTGCCAAACCTAAACCGATATTATGAATCGGATATGCCCAAGTGACAAGCGTCTTTGAGAACTTATCCGGCATCCACATGATCAAACCTGAACCGATTAACATAATTCCGGTAATAATCATGACCCATGAGTTAAGTTTTTCACCGGCATTAAAGAAATCCTGCTTCGGCATATTTGATTTTCTGCCGAAAAATTCTTTTGGAAACTCTTTAAAATAGACCAAATCATGTTTTTTCCAGGAGAACAGATTCTTCATCCAGTTTTTAAAACCGGCAAAGTCGAAAATAATCATTAATGGTATTGGCAACATAAAGCAGACAGCAGATATGCGGTGAACTAAACGGGCATTTTCCGGTCCGCCAAAGACAACATATAACCAGTCAAAAAAGTCAGTGTATAGCGGCAGGCCGGTGACATACAGCATCAGGAAGGCAGCTGCATTCAGCCAGTGAGCAAGAATAAAACCTTTGTTAAATCTTTTTACGGTTTTGATATTTTTACTCATCTTTTTTACCTCCTTCAGCCATGTCGTCTTCCTTGCTCTTACTGACAGCGTTCGCAATGAGACCGCCCAGAACGGCCATCGCTGACGCTCCCAAGAGAAGTTTTCCGCCCGGCTGTACAACATCTTTCCATACGGTCAAACTGGCAGGAACTTTAGGATTATCCGGCAGTCCAAAAACACTTGGTTTATCCGTTAAGACATACATCATCGTCGTACCGCCGACACCGTTGGATTTATCCACTCCGTAAAGCTGGGCATTCGGATATTTTTCCTTCAATTTTTCTACCCGTTTCTTGGCAATGGCGGTCATTTCCTCTCTTGTGCCCCAAAGAATGGCATCAGCCGTACAAGTTTTGGCACAAGCAGGAACCATACCGTTGGCAATGCGATCCTCACAAAGATTACATTTCGTGCTCTTATTTCTCTCCTTGTCGATTTTCGGTACACTAAACGGACAGTTTTGCGCGCAGTAGCCGCACCCGACACAATTTTCTTCAATAAAGGAAACGACTCCGTTTTCCTTTTTGACTAAGGCTTCCTCCGGACATGCTTTCGCACATGCCGGATCTCCGCAGTGCATACATTGGAATTTCAGAAAATCCCAGCGGAAATTCCCTTTGTCATCTATCGTTTCTTTCATTCTAATTAAATTTAAAGTTGTCGGACTCAGATCCGGATGAGATTGGAACTCGCCAACAAATGGAGTCCGGTCAGCCGGCAGATCCTTCCACTGTTTACAGGCAACCATACAGGCTCTGCATCCCGTACATTTAGAAATGTCATGCAGCATCGCCATTTCAACAGCCATACTGTCACTCCCCCTTATTAATACCAACCCACTTTAATGGATGTTATATTGTCAATTGCCTTCAAAAAAGCTTTCAATTCTTCTTGCGTTGTAAAATAACCGGGGCTTACGCGAATCGTCCCATTTGGATAAGTACCGATCGTTTTATGGGCAAGCGGAGCACAGTGTAAGCCCGTTCTCACACTGATTCCGTAATTTTGATCGAGGATATTGCCGATATCTTCCGTATCCCAGCCTTCAATGGTAAAAGATAAAACGGCTACCCGCTCCTCATCGGGAGCCGGTCCGTAAAGTTTGATATATTCATTGGATTTCAGTTTTTTCCACAGGTAGCGGAGATGCTCCATTTCCCGCTCCGCAATCTTCTCGATCCCGGCCTCCTCTATAAAATTCAACCCTTCATTCAGGGAGAGGATTCCCGGGACATTATGGGTTCCTGCTTCAAATGCTTCCGGCCAATTGAGAGGCTGCAGCTCTGATTTTGAATCAAATCCTGTTCCGCCTTCTCGCCACGGCTTGATTCCGACGACGCTTTCGCCGATTAGAAGCCCGCCCGTTCCTTGCAGACCGAACAATCCTTTATGTCCCGCATAGACGAGCATATCGATATTTTGTTCTGCCATGTGAATCGGCAGTACTCCCGCTGTCTGTGCGGCATCCACCAACAGAAAGGCGTCCCGCTTATGGACTTCGGCGGCGATCTGTTCAATCGGCTGAACAGCGCCGGTCACATTGGAGGCGTGACTGATAATCACAAGCCTCGTATTATCTTTAAAGCATCTAAGGAATTCATCCATTTTGAGATAGCCTTTTTCATCGCAAGGAGCGATATCGAGGGTAATTTTCCCTTGCCGCTCTAATCCCTTTAAGGGACGGAGAACCGAATTATGCTCCATGCCGGAAATAATGACATGGTCTCCGTCTCTTAAGAAACCTTTAATGGCAAGGTTTAGAGCATCCGTCGCACTATAGGTAAAAACTGATCGAAAGTCATCGAATAATCCAAAAAAGTTTGCAATCCGTTTGCGTATGTCTTGTACAGCATCATTTGCCTTTTTAGAAGTAAAATGTCTGCCCCGTCCGGGAGTTCCGACCCCTTTTTTCAAGGCTTCAAAAACACGTTCTAAAGAATGGGGCGGTTTCGGAAATGATGTCGCTGCATTATCCAAATAGATCGTCATCAGACTTCAAGAAGGTGGGTTCCCATCTTTAGGTAACCCTTTTCCTTCACCAGTAAATCAAGATGAATTGTGGACCAGTCGGCAAGGGTAATTTCCTCTTCGCCCTGGCTTGTGTACACTTTGATATAACCGTTGCAGCTTTTGCAGACATCAACCCGAATATCTTCTTCTTCGTCGATTGCCATAATGACCATCTGCTCTTGCTCTTCGTTATGGCAATATGGGCACCCCAATCTGTTAGAGACCCAGGTCGTTGTGCAACACCCGCAACCGAGAT
>JANWJP010000167.1 GCA_025451895.1 Robertmurraya sp. | reverse complement strand
TTAGATCCCGTTTTGATGAATTTTTGCAACATTTGGGATGTAAAACAGTATTTTGGATCCCGTTTAGATAAATTTTTTCCATATTTGGGATGTAAAAAGGAAATTTGGGTCCCGTTTAAGGCAAACAAGTATCAATATGGGATCTAAAAAGGGATATTAGATCCCGAGTAGTTTGCTTTCTTTATTAAATGGGACTTAAAAGTAGATTTTGGATCCTGTTTTTGAATTTTCCCCATTAAATGGGATCCAACTTATAAAGTTAGATCCCGTTTTGATGAATTTTTGCAATATTTGGGATGTAAAACAGTATTTTGGATCCCGTTTAGGGTAAACAAGTATCAATATGGGATCTAAAAAGGGATATTAGATTCCGAGTAGTTTGTTTTCTTTATTAAATGGGACTTAAAAGTAGATATTGGATCCTGTTTTTGAAAATTTTTCCATCAAATAGGATCCAACTTATAAAGTTAGTCCCTGTTTTAGAGTTTTTCTTCTGTATATGGGATTCAATACCAGTTTTTGCATCCCAAGTTAGTCGACTCTTTTTCAATATGGGATCTAAAATTGAAAATTGGGTCCCGAGTTGTTCGTGTTCAATATAAAATGGGTTTTAAAAAGAGCTTTTGCGTCCGGTTATAAGATTTTCTTTTCCAAACGGGATGTAACTTGCAATATTAGGTCTTACTTTGAAAAAATCTGTCGATATGGGCTCCAAACAAACCGGCATATTGGATCCCATATATGCCCAACTTATTTCAACTTGGGCTCCAATATTGTTTGTCAGTTAGTTTTTTACATAATAGCCGCAAAAAAAAACAGGACTCCGTTTCCGGCCGGGAGTCCTGTTTTGTTATGGAAACTCTGCTTTAATAACAATCTACGCCCGTTTGACCACATCAAAGTTGTCGGCAATAAGGAGCCAGTTTTGCGGGAAGGGCAATCCCAGCTTCCAGTAGCTTATCCCGCGCAAATTCAATTCTTTTATGAGATTAAATTTTGCCTGGATGGATCGGGCATCTTCAAACCATACTTCATGGCGGCGTCCTTCACTATCCGTGTAAAAGAAGAACGGAGCTTGTGCTTCATAGTCATATTGAATGGGTACATTGTATTGAGCGGCCCTCTGAATTGCAGCCTGGGGGCTCAGAGCTTCAGCTACTGTCCCTTCCTGGAAGGGCAGGGTCCAATCATAGCCGTATAAATTTTGCCCCATCATGATTTTTGATGCCGGCATTTCGGTCAAGGCATATTCAATAACATTGCGAACCGGTCCGATTGGGGAAACGGGCATGGCCGGTCCTCCGCTGTAGCCCCATTCATAGGTCATAATAACAACAAAATCAACAATTTCTCCATGGGCCCGGTAGTCATGGGCTTCGTACCAGAGTCCTTCCTGTTCAGCACTTGTTTTCGGAGCCAGTGCTGTAGAGATTAGCCATCCTTGAGATCTGAAACGGTCCCTTGCCTTTCTGAGAAAAGTATTATAGGCTTCCCTGTCAGCGGGCCGCAAAAATTCAAAGTCAAAATGGATGTCCTTGAAGCCGTATTTCCGTGCGGCAGCAACAATGTTATCAAGAAATTTGTTTTGGACGGCCATATCATTGAGCAGGATGCGGCCCAGTTCATCGCTGAATTGATCCTCTTCCTGATTGGTTATGACCATCATTAATACGACATTATTGGCCCGGGCAATAGCGGGGAAATTATTCATGAGCGGTTCCTTCAATGAGCCGTCCCTTTTGGCCTGGAAGCTGAAGGGAGCCAGGTATGTTAAATAGGGAGCGGCATCCCGTGCGCCTTCTTCCAGCGCAGGGGCAACGGTTGTGCCTCGGGGTTCGACATAAGCATTAATTTCTTTAGAAACTTTTGGCCGGGGCGGAATATACAGGCGCAATCCCACCGGTAAAGGTGTGTTAACAGACAAACGGTTAATCCTGGCCAGTTCCTGATAGGATACACCAAATTTAGCCCCGATTGAAAACAGACTGTCTCCCGGCTGGACCCAGTAAAAACTTCCGGCAATGGGAATGACCAAAGCTTGACCGACTACAATTCTATTAGGATCGGGAATCTCATTTGCTTCCACAATGTCTTCTACCGTCGTTCCGTATGCTTGGGCTATTCCAAACAGGCTCTGATTTGGCTGAATGACATGGATCTGCATCCTTCCTTTTTCCTCCTCATGTACAACTGCATACTATCCGATCATATGAGAAAAAAAGAAAGGGTATGACCGATTTTAATGAGGCTGTTTTATAAATTTTGTTGGACTGGGATTGTTGTGGCGGTGTTAGTAATGGCGGAGTCAAGATGAGATGCGGGAGGTGAAAAATCAACCTGGTAGTCCGAGTCCGGTGGTCGGAATTCAGAAACTGGAGACAGATACCTGATTTGTGGTACGGGGCCGGAAACAAAAAGCCGGATGTCGGAAGTTGAGCCTGTAACCCGGATGCGAAACCGTTTTTTAAAAAAGAGAAATGGTGATTATATTTATCATTGGAAAAGACAATTATAAAAAATTTCTAACATCTGCAGAAAGACGAAAATTAATTTTTCCCGGGTTGTTTCTTAAAAGCGGGCATGTTTAAAATAGAGACAGCACAGGGGAGCGGAAAATATTTCGGGAATGGGGTGAACAAATGGCGGAAACAGGGGATGCTTTGACGGAACGTGATGAGTTTTTTATGAGGGAAGCGATTAAAGAGGCCAAAAAAGCGGCGGAAATAGATGAAGTTCCAATTGGAGCGGTGATTGTTGCCGATGGAGAGATTATCGCCCGGGCCCATAATTTAAGGGAAACAGAGCAGATGCCGACGGCTCATGCGGAAATTCTGGCGATTGAAGAAGCATGCCGGAAAATCGGATCATGGCGGCTGGAAGGGGCGACGCTGTATGTAACTCTTGAACCGTGCCCCATGTGCGCAGGTGCGGTAATC
The DNA here is from genome assembly GCA_025451895.1 of Robertmurraya sp. Taxonomy (GTDB): domain Bacteria; phylum Bacillota; class Bacilli; order Bacillales; family Cytobacillaceae; genus CALKIU01. The sequence goes on along the minus strand of JANWJP010000167.1, from coordinate 4,650 downwards.
ATGTCCAGAGTAGAGAGGGTTGTGTACGGGGCTCCGGATCCGAAGGGCGGTTGTGCGGGTACATTTATGAATCTTCTTGAGGATGAACGTTTTAACCACCAAAGTGAGGTCGTTTCCGGGGTATTAAAAGAAGAATGCGGGCGGCTCCTGACAGAATTTTTTCAAAAACTGCGCCAAAGGAGAAAAAAGAAAAACAGTTAAGAAGAGTAAAGGAGACAGAGTAAACAGGAGCGGAGGGCTTTTAGCAGGAAGCAGGGCCTCTCCCGGGTGATTGGCGATTTTTAAAAAAAATGGCCGTTGGAATTGTTGACAGAATTTGGCCTCAGCAATTGATTGCTTTTTCCGGGGAAAATTAGTATACTTGTACTTGCATCACTAGATGATGCAATTGAATATTGGTTTCAAATTTGCCGTGCTAGGTGGGGAGGTAGCGGTGCCCTGTAACCCGCAATCCGCTCCAGCGGGGCTGAATCCCTTCCCGAGGCTGTTCGGTTGTAGGGTCTGCCTTAAGTAAGTGGTGTTGACGCTTGGGTCCTGCGCAATGGGAATCCATGAACCATGTCAGGTCCGGAAGGAAGCAGCATTAAGTGGACACTCCCATGTGCCGCAGGGTCGCCTGAGCCGAGCTAACTGCTTAAGTAACGCTTATGATCGGCAGTCGGAGGAAGGTGCACGGCAGTTATTACGAAATTTTAAACTCATCCTTTTTTAGGGTGAGTTTTTTATTGCAGTTTTGTAAAAATAATATTATTTGCGTTATAATGATAAAAGCGGATCTTTTTGTGACTTTTAAAAAAATAGCTGTGGAAGGTTTTGAAAGGAGGGCGCACAATGAGTTATCAAGCATTATATCGTGTTTGGAGACCGCAGCGGTTTGCAGATGTGATCGGTCAGGAACATATTACGAAAACGCTGCAGAACGCCCTGCTTCAAGGCAAGACTACACATGCTTATTTGTTTACGGGTCCCCGCGGCACAGGTAAAACCAGTGCGGCGAAAATTTTTGCCAAAGCAGTCAACTGTGAACGGGCGCCCGTCAGCGAGCCGTGCAATGAATGTCCCTCATGCAGGGGGATTACAGACGGTTCGATTGCCGATGTCATCGAAATTGATGCCGCTTCTAATAATGGTGTTGACGAAATAAGGGATATCAGGGATAAAGTAAAATTTGCCCCAAGCGTCGCCAAATATAAAGTATATATAATCGATGAGGTTCATATGCTTTCAATCGGAGCTTTCAATGCCCTGTTGAAAACTCTTGAAGAACCGCCGGGGCATGTTATTTTTATTTTAGCAACAACGGAGCCTCACAAAATACCTCTTACCATCATTTCCAGATGTCAGCGTTTTGACTTTAAGAGGATTTCCGCTCTTTCCATCGTGGAAAGAATGAAAACTATTATTGCTGAGACAGGAGTCCGGTGTGATGATCAGGCTTTAAAAATTATTGCCAGAGCAGCGGGCGGAGGTATGCGTGATGCTTTGAGTTTGCTCGATCAGGCCATCTCATTCAGTGATGATGATGTTACCGTTGAAGATGCTTTGACAGTAACCGGGTCTGTTTCGCAAAGTTTGCTTCTCGACCTTGCCCATGCCGTGGAAAATAGTGATGTCGCAGCCGGTTTGACAGCATTAGAAGAATTGATGTCGCAAGGGAAAGATCCGGTCAGGTTTATTGAAGATTTTATTATGTTCTATCGCGATTTGCTCTTGTACAAAACAGCTCCCGATTTAGAAGAATCCTTTGAACGGGTTTCACTTAATGATGATTTTCGCGCATTGGCTGACAGAGTTGGATATAATGAAATTTATAAAATCATCGAAATATTGAATAAAGCACAACAAGAAATGCGTTGGACGACAAATCCGAAAATTTTTCTTGAAGTAGCCATTGTCAAGCTTTGCCGGAGGGAAAAAGAAAGAGAAAGAAAACCGGCATTGCCCGAGGTTGATAATCTCCTTGCCAAGCTTTCACGGCTTGAGGAGGAGCTGGAGCAGCTGAAACGAAATGGCGTGGCGGCGGCACAGGAAAATTCTGTTCCTGCTCCGAGAAAAACAAGGACTGTAAGACCGGCTTTTCAAGTTCCTGCCGGAAAAATCAATGACATACTGAAAGAAGCAACAAAGCCGGATCTCAATCAAATTCGCAGCCGCTGGGGCGAAATCATTTCCCGGTTGATGCCTTCACATGCTGCGTTATTAAAAGAAGCAGAGCCGGCGGCGGCTTCAGGAAAAGCCGCGATTATCAAGTTTAAGCATGAAATTCATTGCCAAATGGCGATGGAGAGGGCTGACTTTTTAAGTACATTAAGGAATTTGATTCAGGAAATAACCGGGATTAACATACAGATTGTTCCGGTTCCTGAAAGCCAGTGGTTAAAGATTCGGGAAGAATTTGTTAGAAATTACCGCGGGCAAGATGTGAAAAAACCGGTGCTTGACCAACCGGTTGAGGTTGAAGAAGATCCGGTTGTGGCGGAAGCTTTGAAATTATTTGGAGATGATTTAATAGAAATTAAAGAATAATTTAGTGGAGGACTGAAGATTATGCGTGGAATGGGTAATATGCAAAACATGATGAAGAAAATGCAAAAAATGCAAAAGCAAATGGAAAAGGCCCAGGAAGAACTGGCAGAAAAGACTGTTGAAGGAACAGCCGGCGGCGGCATGGTAACTGTGGTGGCCAACGGGCACAAACAAATTCTGGAAGTTAGAATTGAAGAAGAAGTGGTTGATCCGGAAGATATTGAAATGCTGCAAGATCTCGTTCTGGCCGCAACAAATGATGCTTTGAAAAAGGTTGATGAACTGGTTGCTTCTACCATGGGTCAATTTACTAAAGGAATGAATCTTCCGGGACTTTTCTAGGGGGAACATATAAATATGCATTATCCTGAACCAATATCAAAGCTGATTGACAGCTTTATGAAACTGCCAGGTATCGGTCCGAAAACGGCCGTTCGTCTGGCCTTTTTTGTATTAACCATGAAAGAGGACACTGTCCTTGATTTTGCCAAAGCGTTAGTTAACGCAAAAAGAAATCTATCCTATTGTTCCGTATGTGGACATATTACTGATAAGGACCCTTGTTACATATGCAGTGATGAAAGAAGAGACAAAAGTATCATCTGTGTTGTCCAGGATCCAAAAGATGTTATCGCTATGGAAAAAATGAAAGAGTATAATGGTCTCTATCATGTTCTCCACGGCTCCATCTCGCCAATGGACGGCATCGGACCTGAAGACATAAATATTCCGGATTTATTGAAAAGACTTCAGGATGAGACAATCAAAGAGATCATTCTTGCAACGAATCCGAATATCGAAGGGGAAGCCACAGCCATGTATATTTCCAGGCTGATTAAACCTTCAGGTATTCTGGTTACGAGAATTGCCCACGGTTTGCCGGTCGGCGGAGATTTGGAATATGCCGATGAGGTTACACTATCAAAAGCGCTTGAAGGAAGAAGGGAACTGTGAAAGATTTTATCTTTTTATCCTGCAGATGAACAAGACGGTAAGTTTTTATTTGGAAACGGGGCTTTGTAATTACTAAAGGCGGAGGAAATGTTAATGTTTTTTCGGAAAAAAGGGGCTCTTCGCAGGGAATTTGATGAAATACTGTTTAATGAACTTGAACGTGTGGGAACACTCCGGACAAACCAAAGAAATTTGGTTAACAGATGTTTCGAACCTTCGGAAGAACTGATTACTGAAGTAAAAATAACCGAAGCTAAGTATTATTTTCTATTAAAAGAAGCCAAAAACAGGCAATTAAAATTGAGAAAATAAATGAATCCCTCTATTCCAGGTATTTTTCTTACAACTTGTACATATGTTCTTTGTACAAGGACCTGGAGGAGGGGATTTTTTTATGGATCCGTTAATAATTATTGCAGCTTTATCCGTATTGTTGCTTTTATTTTTGGTGGCCGGTGCTTCTCTCAAACCGTTTAAAATTTTGGGACAAGGTATTATAAAAATATTAATTGGAGCTCTGTTTTTATTTTTTCTTAATGCATTTGGCAATCAATTCGGCATTCATATTCCCATTAATTTAATTACAGCTTCTGTATCGGGACTGTTAGGTATTCCGGGTTTGTGCGCATTAGTTGTTATTGAAACATGGATTATATAAAATACAGGTAGACAGCAAAAATAAATTATATTTTTTTTGAAATATATCTTGACCGACATATTTTTTAATGATAATATGTATAACGTCGTCGCGATGAAAAAAGTCAAATTAAAAAAATGATTGACTTTCATCTGCAAAAATGATATATTAATATAGTCGCTTCAAACAAGAAGTGCAGATTGTTCTTTGAAAACTAAACAAATCATACGTCAACTCAAGAAATGTTGAGGCGACTGTTTAACTCCGACAGGCGTTGGAAGGCCGCGCGGAAAATCCGCATTTTGGATTGAAGCGGGGACTGAAACGACCGAGGAGTTAGGAGCCGAAACAAGACAACGTTAATTCTATTAATACGCACATTCAAGTGCGAACGAGCTATTCGACTCTTTTATAAATTTTATGGAGAGTTTGATCCTGGCTCAGGACGAACGCTGGCGGCGTGCCTAATACATGCAAGTCGGGCGGACGATTGAAAGCTTGCTTTTGATCGTCAGCGGCGAACGGGTGAGTAA
>JANWJP010000166.1 GCA_025451895.1 Robertmurraya sp. | reverse complement strand
TTAATTCTGACACCATTTACCGCGCGGTCATCAATCTCCTCCTCTTTGCAGGAACTCAAGGAGTAAACGGAGGCGGCTGGGCGCACTACGTGGGACAGGAAAAACTCCGTCCGGTGGAAGGCTGGCAAACGATCATGTCCGCCCGCGACTGGCAAGGACCGGCAAAACTGCAAAACGGAACTTCATTCTTCTATTTTGCAACCGACCAATGGCGGTACGAAGAACAGCCGGTGAGCGAACATATCTCTCCGCTTTTTGATAAAGCCCGCTATGACCATTATGCAGACTATAATGTGCTGGCTGCCCGCCTCGGCTGGCTGCCTTGCTATCCAACATTTAATCAAAACGGGATTGACCTCTACAACGAAGCGGCAGCTGCAGGATATGGGTCCGTTGAAGAAGTCGGCAAATATGTCGCTGAAAAATTAAAGAATCGCAAACTGGAATTTACGATTGAAGACCCGGATAACCCGGATAATTTTCCGAGAAACCTTTTCGTCTGGCGGGCAAATCTTATTTCCAGTTCCGGAAAAGGCCATGAGTATTTCTTAAAACATCTGTTGGGGACAACAAACGGCCTCATGAATGAAGATGAAGACAGTCTCAGACCGGAAGAAATCAAATGGCGCGATGAAGCTCCGGAAGGAAAACTGGACCTCCTCATTAACCTTGAATTTCGAATGAGCGGGACAGCCTTATATTCCGATGTCATCTTGCCGACTGCCACTTGGTATGAAAAGCACGATTTAAGCAGCACGGATATGCATCCGTTTATTCATCCTTTTAATCCGGCGATTTCCTCGCCTTGGGAAGCCCGCTCGGATTGGGACATCTTTAAGCTCCTTGCAAAAGGGGTCTCCGAAATGGCAGCAGAGCTTGAACTCGAACCGGTTAAGGAAGTTGTCGCTACTCCCCTGCAGCACGATTCCCGTCAGGAAATGGCTCAGCCAAACGGGGAAATAAAGGACTGGAGCAAAGGTGAATGTGAACCGGTTCCCGGGAAATCCATGCCGCAAATCCATGTGATTGAAAGAGATTATAAGCAAATTTTCAATAAATTTATCGCCCTCGGGCCAAATGTGAAAACTTCTTTCGGCATCCACGGGATTTCCTGGTCGGCGGAAGAAGAGTATGAAAGGTTGAAAAAGACGCTTGGCACAGTGAAAAACGGTCCCGGCGAAGGCTGCCCAAATATCGAAACAGCCAAAAACGCAGCGGAAGCAGTGTTAACATTATCAACAACATCAAACGGCAAAATGGCAGTAAAAGCGTGGAAGTCATTGGAGGGCCAAACCAATCTTGAACTTGCCGACCTTGCCGCAGACAGAGAGAATGAATGCTTTACTTTTAAAAATATTACAGCACAGCCAAGAACAGTCATTACCTCTCCTGCCTTCAGCGGTTCTGTGAAAGACGGTCGGCGCTACTCACCATTTACTACAAATGTAGAACGGCTTATTCCTTGGCGGACAGTAACCGGACGGCAATCCTTCTATGTTGACCATGAGATGATGCAGGAATTCGGTGAAGCGATGGCAACCTTTAAACCGATCTTGCAGCCAAAGCCGTTCCGAACCAATAAACATGAAGTGGAAGGAAAGGAAATTGTCCTGAACTACCTGACTCCACATAATAAATGGTCCATTCACAGCATGTTCTTTGACTCACAACCAATGCTGACACTGTTCCGCGGCGGACCTACTGTTTGGATGAACAAAGACGATGCTTTTGAAGCAGGAATTAAGGATAATGATTGGATCGAATGCTTTAACCGAAACGGAGTCGTTGTAGCGCGGGCTGTTGTTTCCCACCGCCTGCCGCGGGGAATGGCCTTTATGCACCATGCCCAGGATCGCCATATCAACGTTCCGGGATCAAAATTAACGAATAACAGGGGCGGCACCCATAACAGCCCGACCCGAATCCATATGAAGCCGACCCATATGATTGGCGGTTACGGTCAATTGAGCTACGGATTTAACTATTACGGACCGACCGGAAATCAACGGGATCTGAATGTCATCATCCGCAAGCTGAAGGAGGTAGATTGGCTTGAAGATTAAAGCGCAAATCGGAATGGTCATGAACTTGGATAAATGCATCGGCTGTCATACTTGCAGCGTGACTTGCAAAAACACTTGGACAAACAGACCCGGTGCGGAATATATGTACTTCAACAACGTGGAAACAAAGCCCGGGATCGGTTATCCGAAGCGCTGGGAGGACCAGGAGCTTTATCGGGGCGGCTGGGAAGTTAAGAACGGAAAACTTCAACTTAAGTCCGGTTCAAAAGTGAGCCGTCTCCTGCAGCTTTTTTACAACCCGAACCTTCCGGAAATCGACGATTACTATGAACCGTGGAACTATGATTATGAATCGTTGACAAACAGCCCTGAACGGCAATACCAGCCGGTGGCCCGCCCCAAATCCGCTTTAACGGGAGAATTCATGGAAATTCTTTGGGGCCCTAACTGGGAAGATGACCTTGCCGGAGCCCATGTTACCGGCCTGATGGATCCGAACGTTCAAAAGATGGAAGAACAAATCCGCACAGAATTCGAAGATGTATTCATGATGTATTTGCCAAGAATTTGCGAACATTGCATCAATCCTTCCTGTGTCAGCGCCTGCCCGTCAGGTGCGATGTACAAACGGGATGAAGACGGCATCGTCCTCGTGGACCAAAACGCTTGCCGGGCTTGGAGGCACTGTGTGTCCTCCTGCCCTTACAAGAAAGTATATTTTAACTGGCAAACAAACAAAGCCGAAAAATGCACCCTTTGCTATCCAAGATTGGAAGCGGGCATGCCGACGATCTGTGCGGAAACTTGTGTGGGACGACTCCGTTATATCGGCGTCATGCTTTATGATGCGGATAAAGTAGAAGAAGCTGCATTGGCAGATGAAAGAGACTTATATCATGCTCAATTAGATATTTTCTTGGATCCGAATGATCCGGAAGTCATTAAAAAAGCGTTAAAAGAAGGAATTCCGATGGAGTGGATTGAAGCGGCGCAAAAATCACCACTTTACAAAATGATTATTGATTGGAAAATTGCTCTCCCGCTTCACCCGGAATACCGTACACTGCCAATGGTCTGGTATATTCCTCCATTAAGTCCGATTATGAATCAGTTCGAAGGAATCGGCAGCAGCCTGAATGAGGATGACATTTTTCCGGCAATCGATCAAATGCGGATCCCAATCGCTTATCTTGCCAATCTCCTCACTGCCGGTGACGAAAGCCATATCCGCACCGTGCTGAAGAAGATGGCTGTGATGAGAACTTTTATGCGAAGCATTCAAACAAATAAAGAACCGAACATTACGCTGTTAGAAGGATTGAACCTGACCGAAGAAGATATCCGGGATATGTACCGCATCCTTGCGATCGCAAAATATGAGGACCGTTTTGTCATCCCGCCTTCCCATCGCGAAGAAGTTGCCGATCTTTACAGTGAACAAGGCAGTTGCGGATTGGACTTTGCCGGCGGTCCCGGCGCATGCGGCACCCTGTAAAAACGTGAAGCAACCATTTTGCTAATTATTCAGGCCGTTTTAAAAAACCGGCCCCCTTTTCTAAATAGAGAAAGGCTGATGAAAGAATGAAAAATGATTACTGTCAACAAGTCTTCCTGATTTGTTCCTATTTGTTAAGCTATCCAGACAAAAGCTTTCTCGAAACTCTTCCCGAAATAGAGGATGAAGTGGAAAAACTTCCATTTGCAGAAATAAAAGACGAACTGACACTTTTTTTGCAAACACTTGGAGCAAAGTCAGAAAATGAACTGATTGCCACCTATGTCTATACTTTTGATTTTGGCAAAAAAACAAACCTTTATGTTACCTATATGTCCAATGGTGAGCAGCGGGAACGAGGTCAGGAACTTCTTTTCCTTAAAAACTATTACCAAATGCACGGATTTTCTGTCACAACACAAGAACTTCCTGACTATCTTCCAATGGTACTAGAATTTGCCGGCCAGGTAGATTTTGAGACGGCAAAACCTATCTTTGAACGATACGGAGCCCATATTAAAGAAATCGAGACACGCTTACAGGAGGAAAACAATTTCTATTATCATCTCTTAAAAGCGCTCAATGTAACATTAACAGAAGCAGGAATTAAATTATCAAGCGGAAAAAGGAGTGAAGGAATATGCTCGAGCAGTTTCTGTGGGTAGTCCTCCCGTATATTGTATTGACAATTTTTATTGGCGGCCATATTTACCGGTATCAGCATGACCAGTTTGGCTGGACTTCAAAATCGAGCGAACTCCTGGAAAAGAAACAATTGCGGATTGGCAGCAATCTTTTTCACTTCGGAATTATTTTCGTCTTTTTCGGCCATGTGATGGGACTCCTTGTCCCGGTTGAAGTGTATGAAGGATTGGGAATTTCCGAAGAGCAATATCATTTTATTGCATTGGCGGGAGGAATCCCCGCCGGACTGGCAGCAACGGTTGGCCTGTTCATTCTCAGCTACCGGCGTATCACTGTACGCAGAGTGCTCACCACCAGCACCAAGGGAGACTGGGCAACCCTCTTCTTCCTGGCCATCGTCATTTTATCCGGGATGTCGGCAACATTTCTAAATGTTGACTCGAACGGTTTTGACTACCGGACCACAATTGGGCCGTGGCTGCGGGGAGTTTTAATCTTCCGCCCCGATGCCTCATTGATGAGCACTGTACCATTATGGTTTAAGATTCATATTCTTGCCGGCTTTGGAATCTTTGCGGCATGGCCGTTCACAAGACTTGTTCATGTTTTCAGTGCGCCGCTCCGCTATATGACAAGAAGTTACGTGGTTTACCGGAAGCGAATGCCGGTGAAAGGAAAAATGTAAACTTGACAGGTTGATTTTTGCCTTCCAATTTTAATAATAATCAATGTAAAAAAGGGAATTTACCGAAGAATATCTTGGTAAATTCCTTTTTCTTAAATCTCTAGTATCCACAGGGGTTACGACTCTTAGGACAATGGCTTTTAAATGATGGTGATAATTTCAATCCACGCATCCATATAGGATGCGACAGCGATTCTTAGATAAAACAATCCAATAAAAGGATATGTTATCCAAGAATAGCTATTTCCTTGTAAAAACAAGAACAAAAAGGAAACGGTATGGATAATAATTGTTATTTCAATCCATTTTCAAGGTGCGAATGTCCCATTGAAAATATGTGCGCTTAAGGTTCTCACTTAAGCAAAATATTTGTATTTCAAAAAAAATACTTTAGAGAGAACGCTTTTGTAGTTTCAATCTCATCTAATTTATAAAAAAAAGGGAGCAAGAATTTTTGTTTTAGTTCATTATCTACATCCTTATTCATAATATGAACCTTTTATAAATTGGAATCAATGACTTATTACACATATTCTGTATTTGATTAGTTTCCCTTAAAGTTGAGCGAATCCCACATTATTCTTCAATTACAAATACAAACCCGAAAACCGCATCAGCGATTCCCGGGTTGGTGATTATTTCCTTTATGCATACAACCTATCCTCTTCCTTCTTAAAAAAGTGTTTCATGGCATGGAAGACATCGGATTTTTGCTTAAGAATATAATATTTGAATTCTTCATGTTTAATATTTTTATAAGCCGACATCAACGTAGAATGGCGATTGTATTGATTTACTTCACCGTAACCGAACATATTGGCTTTTTTCATGATTTCCTCGACCAGCTTCACACAACGGGCATTATCGGAAGTTAAGTTGTCGCCGTCGGAAAAATGGAACGGATAAATATTATAACGGCGCGGGTCATACTTTGTATCTATCAGCTCCAGTGCTTTACGGTAGGCAGAAGAACAGATGGTTCCGCCGCTTTCCCCCTTGGAGAAAAAGTCCTCCTCGCTGACAACTTTGGCTTCTGTATGATGGGCGATAAACTCAATTTCAACAGTTTCATATTTTGAGCGGAGAAATCTGGTCATCCAAAAGAAAAAGCTTCGCGCCATGTACTTTTCCCAGATCCCCATACTTCCGCTTGTATCCATCATCGCGAGGACAACAGCCTTCGATTCAGGTCTGACTACTTCACTCCATGTCTTAAATTTCAAATCCTCTTTGTAAATGGGGTGGAATGAGGCATTTCCCGTCAATGCGTTTCGTTTAAAAGCGGCAAGCATTGTCCGTTTTTTATCAATATTCCCCATTAAACCGGTCGAACGGATATCATTAAATTCAATATCCTCCACAACAATATTATCCTGTTCTTTCCGTTTCAAATTTGGAAGCTCCAGTTCTTTGAACAGGGCCTCTTCAATATCCATTAACGAAACCTCTGCTTCAAAATAATCCTCTCCGGGCAAATCCCCCGCACCCTGGCCTTTTCCAGGTCCTTGTTGACGGTTTGAAGCGTCACGGGCGACAATATCCCCAACCTTGCTGTTTCCGTCCCCCTGGCCAACATGTTTGTTTTTATCATAATTATAACGAATCTTATATTCATCCAACGATCGAATAGGTATTTTTACTACTTGACGGCCGTTTGACATGATGATGCTTTCTTCAGTAATCAGATCAGGCAAATTATTCCGAATGGCTTCCTGAACCTTTTCCTGGTGACGCTGCTGGTCATCATGGCCTTTGCGGTGGAGGGACCAATCTTCTTGCGAAACAACAAACTGATGGTTATCTTCTTTTTTCATTTTACCCTCCTTATCATATATGGCTCGAATTTTCATTTTAGCAAAACGGCTTACTGCACAAGTAATGAAACCAAACATGCTTCAATCATTGATATATTTGGACAAAAGGCAATGATTCCCGGTAAAACCGGGACAAACTGAATATCGCCGGGATTATTAACAAATCTAATTAGAAATAGCTGCACATTTTTTGCTGTTTGAGCATACAATATCCCGACTGCTTTTACAGATAAAATGGAAATGGTGATTACTTTATCCTATGCAAAAAGGCAAAATAATTTACAAGATAATTCAAAATTAATGACAAGCAATCAATACATTTACATAGAATTTCAGCTATAAAACCGTAACGGACAAAAAATTTTATAAGGAGAAATCAAATCCATTTTTAACTCTGTTATAAAGAGAAAGATCTGAGAAAATGGCCAAAACGGCCGGCAGTTTTCCTGCCGGCCGTTTTTCCAATCTTACCGGTTTAAGAGACTTCCGACATAACGCAGCAGTTCATTTGCGGAAGTGGAATTATATCCGTATTCGTCAATCAAACGAGCCACGACCTCATTAATCTTTTTCAATTGCTGCTCATCCGGAGTTTTCGTTGATGTGGTAATTTTTACAACATCCTTCAAATCAGCAAATAATTTTTTCTGAATCGCCTCCCGCAGCCGGTCATGGGAATTATAATCAAACCGTTTCCCTTTCCGGGCATAAGCGGAAATCCGGATTAAGATTTCTTCACGGAACGCCTTCTTGGCATTTTCGGATATGCCGATTTGCTCCTCAATAGAGCGCATTAATTTTTCATCCGGGTTAATTTCTTCACCGGTAAGCGGATCACGGAGCTTCACCCGGTTGCAGTAAGCCTCCACATTGTCTAAATAATTATCCATTAAAGTCTTCGCTGATTCCTCATAAGAATAAACAAATGCTTTTTGGACTTCCTTTTTCGCAATCTCGTCATACTCTTTCCGCGCGAGAGAAATAAAGTTCAAATAACGCTCACGAAGTTCCGGAGTAATTGAGGGATGCTGATCGAGCCCTTCCTTCAAGGAACGCAGCACATCCAAAGCATTAATAGAAGTCATTTCCTTACGGATAATTGTTGATGAAATCCGGTTGATGACATATCTGGGGTCAATGCCGCTCATGCCCTCATCCGGAAACTCTCTTTTCAGTTCCTCCACATCTGCCTGATTAAAGCCTTCAACACTTTTTCCATCATAGAGCCGCATTTTCTTAATCAGATCAATATCGCTCTTTTTTGATTCTTTCAGCCTGGTCAAAATCGTGAACATAGCAGCAACCCGTAAAGTATGCGGTGCAATATGAACATCAGCCACATCGCTTTCCCGGATCATTTTTTCATAAATTCTTTCTTCCTCGCTGACTTTTAAATTATAAGGAATAGGCATTACAATAATTCTTGAATGAAGGGCTTCGTTTTTCTTATTGGCGATAAACGAACGATACTCTGTTTCATTGGTATGGGCAACTATCAGTTCGTCCGCGCTGATGAGAGCAAATCTCCCCGCCTTGAAATTTCCCTCCTGTGTTAAAGAGAGGAGGTGCCAGAGAAATTTTTCATCACATTTAAGCATTTCCTGGAATTCCATCATTCCCCTGTTTGCTTTATTCAGTTCTCCATCAAACCGGTAAGCCCGCGGGTCTGATTCAGAGCCGTACTTTGCAATCGTGGAAAAGTCAATACTGCCCGTTAAATCGGCAATGTCCTGTGATTTTGGATCCGACGGACTGAATGTGCCAATCCCGACTCTGCGGTCCTCAGAAAAGAAGATCCTTTCAACCATGACATCTTCAATTCGCCCGCCGTATTCTTCTTCCAGTCTCATCATATTCAGAGGAGAAAGATTTCCTTCGATGCGGATCCCGTATTCTTCATAGAAATCATCCCGTAAATGATGGGGTATTAAATGAAGGGGGTCTTCGTGCATCGGACAACCCTTGATTGCATATATAGCGCCTCTGTCCGTGTGGGAATATGCTTCAAGCCCTCTCTTCAGCATAGCCACCAATGTGGATTTACCGCCGCTGACAGGGCCCATTAATAAAAGAATTCTTTTTCTCACATCCAGCCGTTTGGCAGCGGGATGAAAATATTCCTCAACCAGCCTCTCCAATGCCGATTCCAATCCAAACAGTTCATTACTGAAAAATTTATAATGATTCACACCGTCGATTTTCTCTACTCCGGCATCTTTGATCATATTATACACACGTGAATGTGCTGACTGTGCAACCCATGGCTTTTCCTTTACTATTTCAAGGTATTCTGCAAACGTTCCTTCCCATTTTAACTTTTCTTCTTCCTGTCTGTACTTTTCAATCTTCTTTAA
>JANWJP010000165.1 GCA_025451895.1 Robertmurraya sp. | reverse complement strand
GCTTTTGGACAAACAAAAAATCCGTCACATTTCCGACAATCTCTTTGAAAAATCTCCGTTTGAAGTCGGAAAAATGATGGAATATATCCTCCAAGTCAACAAATGGATGAAAGACTACAATATCTCCTTGAAACTGTAGTCTCATGAAAAGGCTGAGTGTCGCAAGGCACTCAGCCTTTTGGTTTTCTGCCGGCAAATCCCCCGTCACCTTGGACGATTTGTGCAAAGTCACGGGAATCAGCAAATATCATCTCATTCGCTTGTTCCAAAAACATGTCGGAACCACACCGGGCCAATATCTCCGGGATCAAAGATTACAATTGGCAGAGCAGCTGCTTCGTCATTCCCAAAAAAACATCCTCTCCATCGCTTTGGAGTCCGGGTTCAACAGCCTTTCTTCTTTTGAACGGGCGTTTGGAAAAAAAAGTTTGGAATCAGTCCGTCCGGGTATCGCAAAAGGTTATCTCCTTAAGGTTGGTCTTCCTCCTGTTTTGGTCACACCCGAGGCGAGTCCCGTGACTGCCAAAAACAGAATCATCACCGACGAGACAAGCAACAAACCAAAGGAGGTTTGCAAAGAACCGATTTCCGCCACCCGGCCGATCAGCACCGGCCCCACGATAAAGGATAAATACCCGGCCCCCGTTACAATGGAAACGAACGGGCTCCCCGTCCGGGGATGGCACGGGAAGCCAGCGAAAACGAGACGGGGGCAACCGGTGAAAGAGCAAACCCGACCCCCAGCAATCCGCAAGCGGCCACAACCGGGCTGGACGTGAGTATGACCACAGCGATCCCGACAGAAGCGATGAGCCCGCTGAAGATTAAAATACGGCTTTCCCCCGCTTTCTCAATCAAGGCGGAACTGCTCAAGCGTCCAATCATTGCCGAAAAATGCAAAGATGCGATCCCGATTCCTCCCAACAGCGGGCCGGACTGAAGAAACCCGCGCAAGTAAAGGGACAGAAAACCTTCCAACGATCCGTCGATAAAAAAACAGAGTGCGACCATGGTGCCAGCAAACAAAATCACGGACAGTCCCTTTTTAAGTCCGGGTCTTTGTTTCTCTCCTGCGAAATCCCCGCCATCTTCCCTGCTCTTACCGGATTTGCCTGGCAACGGAACCATCAGAAACAACACGGCCAACAGCACCAAAGCCGATCCAGTCAAAAGATAAATCTTCGTATAAGTTACTCCCCGGGCCAGCAACAAACCGGAAGCCCATGCCCCGGCAGCCGCCTCTCCGCTGAATGCGGCATGCAGATGCGTCATCACGTGCGATGAATAATTGCGTTCATAATCCCCGCCCAATGTGTTGGCGATCATGTCATACCAGCTGATAAAAATCCCTCCGGCAAAGAATACCGCCAATAAGGCCGGATCCCTTTCGACAAACGCAAGAGAAATGAAAAATATTCCCGTCCCGCCGATCCCGAGCAACGCCAACGGCTTCCTGCCTGCTTTGTCCGCGATCCGCCCTCCCAACCACAAACTGAGAAGTCCGGCCCCGGACTGAAGCGTCAATGCCATCCCCAGTTGACCCGGAGACAGATGAAAATCAGAAACCAAATCGTCCAACAACATCGCCCATACACCGGTTTGGAACCCCAGGAACAGAAACATCCACAACAAAAGCAGACGAAACCTTTGCCTTCTTTTCAACGAACCGGTTCCTCCCGTTTTTTGGAAAGCATTTTGAAACTTTTTTTGATTAAATAATTATTTCTTTCTTAAGAGCTCGATAACATTTATTCGTAAATCTATGATTTCTCCAATGAAGGAATAATTAAGGTGGTCCAAAAAAGACCACCTTTTAATGAATATAGTTATTTAATGTTTGAATAGTGGAATCAGATATTGAGCTAGTATCTCCAGGACAGTATATTGCATCTAAACCGAGAGTGTACTTTTCATAGTATGCCAAGGTTTCATTTGGAGTAGATGTTGGAGTAACAAGCATCAAGGGGCCCCCATTTCTAGCTGCTAAAACGGAACCAGCTAAAGCTTGTTGATAGTTTGTACCGTCAGCAACTACAGAAACGGAAGGATCAACAAAGTATTTTTCTGCCATATTATTGGCCACTTCAAATCGATTGCTCCCCGAAACTCTCTCTACTGTTCCAAATGATTTTAGTTGCGCTTCAACACTAGAAGAGATCGAACCTCCTACAATAATAAAATGATTTATTTGTGTATTTTTTTCTAAAAACGTCTTCACTTCAGTAGATAAATTACTACTTGATGTTGTTAAAATTGGTGTTTGAGAATAACCAGCAATAGATGATGCAGACAATGTATCAGCAAAGTTTTCGATAGGTGTAATTATGGCTGTGTCGGTATTGTCATCAAGAACACGTGAGGCAATATTTGTAGCAACGGCATAGTTATTTGCTCCACTAATTCTTTCGATAGTTGTAATCCCAGTCGCTTTTAGTTCACTTTCTACATCATAGGAAATACTGCCAGTCCCACCCAAAATAATTGCCTTCGTAGCTCCTAAACGCTGAATCTCATTTTTCGTACTAGGATCTAAAGAGGATTTCGTAGTGTATAAGATGGGTGCCTTCTCTTTTACAGCAAGCGGAACACTGCCCAATGTATCTCCATAAGCATCAGAACGTGCAATAATAACAGTGTCTGGGTTTTCCCTAAAAATCTTTGTCATCAAATTACTAATACTGGATGCTACTTCACCATGACTTAATCCGTTTAATCTTTGAACACCAGGAACAGTTACTATATAAGGGTCCATGATTGTATTTCCATTTTCATTGGAAGACACAAATTCAACGAGATTTCTTCCATAATGAAAACTCATGTATTGAGTAAATTCTCCTTTAGGAAGGTTATAGCTCTTATCATTGATCCCAACGGTTGCAATACCATCGGTTGAACCCTTTCCACTAAGTGTTGTATAGCCTTTAGATAATCGAAAATCATAGGATGAAGGACTTGTAATTGATAACGATGGCAAGCTTGTATCCGGATTCCCAGAGAAAACAACTCCACTTAAAGTTAAGTTATATTTGCTCGTAATATCTTCATTGGTATAAACAGTAAATTCGTAGGTGCCAGCAGGTAACATATCACCCGAAGCATATCTATTCTCGGGATTATTTATATCTTGTAGCGAAATTCCAATTGTCGGATCTGTTCCGATATCTTCAATATTCAAAGTTCCACTCTCTACAGTGGTAAATTTGTAAACGTGCATTCTTTTTCCATTCAAGGTTCCTTTATATGTCACAGAATCTACATTAGCTGAAGCTTGATGAATAAAAGCAAATACTGATAACATAAGTGAAAACATAAGTATATAGATCAACCCAGCCTTTTTATGGTTCAATTTTTAGATACTCCTTTCTCAATAAGAATAACTCCATGATTTTGTTGCACATAATCCTGGAATTAAACAGTCGAAACCTTCGTGTTTACTATAGTGGACTCGGATATCATTATCTCCTTGAATATTTACCATCCATAGTTCATGTGAAGGAGCTCTATCTTGATAACCGACAGCAGTAAATACTCCATTTTCATAAACTTTTGCTGAATATTGATAGTCAATATCTGGACCAGGATTAGCTAACGGGTTTCCAACTTGATGGATATAACCAAATTGCACATAGCGTCCTCCAGAATCACTTCCTGATTGTCGTTTATAAAAGTAAACTTTGTCCATACTTGCTCGGGCAACTCCGGCTACACTACCGTATTTATTATAAGCAACAGTAAGGTTAGCATGACGTGTCCCAAAATATGCTTTTGCTGGGCTCGTATCAAATCGTGCTAAAACATCGACACGGGTTCGATACTTTCCGCCTTCATCTCCCCACCATTCCGGCTTATACTTATTATCTCCAGCAAAGCTCTTATACCCTTTGGTAATTCTTGTACCACTAGGATTTGGAGCCTTTGATAGAGGGATAAAAGTTTGGTATCTGAATAAATAACCATAACCCATGTAATTAGAAGAAACGTTTTTATCGTTCGCTAAGTTATTTTCGCTTTCTTTCATGGTAACTCGTTTAGTTAGAGTTGCTGTCTCTGTAAAAATTTCGTTTTCTTTACTCTTTGGAATAAAAATATGGTTTTCTTTGGCAATTTTTTTTGCTTTTTCAATCTCAGCTTCGCTCATTTTCTTTTTCCCAACAATTTGATATGTAACTTCGCTCTTTTTGACATCAGGATTTTTATCAATATATTCATTTCCTTTTACAGTGTCAATGAGTGTTCCTTCTTTATAAATTTCATAAGTATTATCGTCATCAGGAATACCACTCCAATTCAAATTAATTTGATTCTTACGAATAATAGTAATTAAATGGGAATTCTTAAGTCTATTATCCTCCAAGTCTTGTTTATCTTTCTCTGATCTCAGAGTTGACGTTTCAATCCTTATTTCATCAATAATACTGTTACTTTGGTCATAAGCTCTCATTTTTAGTTTGACAGGCGTATTGCTATCTAAGTTAGTCATTTCAAATTGGTTAGATGTTGAATCCAGGGTAGCTTTTATGCCTTTTTTTATCTTAATTTCCTTTTCTTGATCATCATCTTTTTGAATTGTTACTTTATCCCCGACTGAATTGAACGAAATTCGTAAGTTATTTTCATCCACTTTTATTTCTGGATTTAATTTTTCATTTGCAGATGTCCAATCAGAGTACCCGAAAAAACTGAATGAAAAAACCAAAACGCATGAGATAAAAATAAGAAACCACTTTTTCATATTCGAATCCCCCTTTTGTACAGAAATATTATAACAGATTTATTTTAAAAAACAATTTTATTATTAATCAAAAATATATTGTTTATAATAAGTATTTTTTATATAATTTTTATTATTACGAAATAAAGGGGGTTTGATTATGCTAAATATCGGAAAAAGATTGCTTGCATTATTATGTGCCACAGGGTTATTTGCAATTTACTATATGTTTCTTGGCGTCATTGATACTCCTCAAGAGGACGGTTCTATCCTTGAAGTGATGTTTGTTCTTTCTTTTTTATATGGCGGATTAGGGATATTCACTTATGGCCTAGCAGTTTCTTATGTAACCGATCTGCTTTTACGGTCATTCAATAGTCTATGGAAACATGTAATTGCATTCTTTTCTTATTGTTTGTTTGGTTTTATTGCTGACCGATGGATTTTACAAATAGATACCCCTAACATTTTCGCATACTTTTCAACCACTTCTGCTTTGTTTGTATATATTTTCGTAAAACTATTCGAATTTATGGGCCATACAAATAAATCTAAAGAATTAAATTCTGAAGAAATAGAATAAATTTCTCCTTATCTAGCTGAATAAAACCGTAAGATTCTTTTTACATCTTAAGGAGGATTACATCATGAGCAGACCTGTTGTTTTCTATGCACCTCATGCAGATGATGAAACCTTAAATATGGGTATAACGATTGCCGAGCACGTTGCTGCATCTCGTCCTACTTATGTCGTTTTGATGACACGAGGCCGTTTAACAAGCGCTTTGCAAGCGATTAATGGCGAAATATATTCCGGCTACTGGAAAGGATATCATAATCCTTCTTTTGAAGGATACGAACCGCTCACGAAAGACACCTTAGCACAGGCAAGAGTCACCGAATTCCATCATGCTTGTACACAATTGGGTGTTCCCCGGGAAAATCAATTTGTGGAATATCTCGATAACCCCTCAAAGGAAGAAACGCTTGAATATGACGAAGCAAAAGCAATCATTCGAAAATATATTATAATGTTCCCGGATGCTGACCATTACACTCTTTCTTATCATGATGTGCATCCTGATCACGCACATGTCGGACAAGCTCTGCTGGATCTTTATAATGAAGGAGAAATCAATTATTATGTTCGATTTATCATCTCAATGGCCACACGTATGCAGCTTGAATCCAAAGGAGATCCGATTCCCGGTGGAGGTTGGAAAGATACACCAACTGATTCCACTATCCAGCAAAAGTTAATCAATGCTTGTCGTTGTTATTCCGCTTGGGCACCATTGCTTGGTGCTTATGCAATTGGCTATCACTCTGTAGCAGGACAGTTTGAAAAACTTCTTGACAATCCATTTCACTATCTACATCAACCAAATGAGTGAGGGGAAATCCTCGCTCTTTTTTTGAATCAGGAATCGAATAATTTATGGAAAAATAACCTTTTTTACAGATGGAGGAGTCAGCTTTTTCTGTTCGGCGAGTGAACCATAATATTTACTCTTCTCTCTATCTTGATAACTATTGATTATCCTCACGGGATTTTATGCCAGATTTACGCATGATGAGTGAACACTCTAAAAAAATGATTTTAGACACAATCTAGTGAATTTTTAAAGTTTTATGATTGGTTATTTAAAAATGCTTTAAATTTTCATTCATTTAATTTTCAACAATCTACTCAACATTCCGTTTCGCCTTAGCAGGAAGTCCACGCAAAACATCGTGAAATTTCTCACTCATTCTAAGAAATAAGTCTCCCATCATATGGTTTAGTGATTGTAATTGTTCGATATAGACTAAGTAATGAAGCGACTGGTAATCATTCTTGAGACAGTACATACTCGAATCTCTTCTTTCCGGTACTTTGTAAGATGATCATAGATTATGGACAAGGATGCCTAGAGCATTGAATTTGTTTCTTTATATTTCGTTGGATGGTAATAATTATACAGGCCATAGATGGCAAAGATAAATCCGTTTAATACTTTTCTATGATATTCTTCAATCCAATAATAACTATTTTCAAACATCACCACCCATTGTTGATCCACTTCGGTTTTCATTTACTTTTGGCGCCGTCCCAAGTATTGATCAGAGAAATGGTATCTGGATCCAGTAACCTAAGAAGGATTGTTACCTGCGCTAACCATACAAATCTGTGTCGTTTCCATTAATGAATAATCCGTTTGGGCTTTAAAACGTAAGGTGAGTAATCCCCCTCCGGTAATGGAGAGGTTTTTTTACATTTGTCCCGGCAGACCGGGAATAATCATTTTTCCATAAACACCAGGCGAAGGCCTAAAATTGTATAAATGGCGGCTTCGATCCAATGAACGCTCCGGGAACGGATGAAGGGTTGCAAAAATTTTTCCCCCAACGCACCGACTCCCACCGAGACCAGGCTGAAGATAGTTAATGCCTGAAAGATAAACAACATTCCGAGCCCGATGAATTGAAGAGTGGCGGATCCCGCGTGAGGTGAAACAAATTGCGGCAAAAAAGCCAAAAAGAATATGGATACTTTGGGATTGAGCAAATTCATCCAGATTCCCCGTTTATACAAGGCAAAAGCGCTTTGTTTCAAGGTTTTTTGCTTCACGGGACCGGTGCCGGAGCTTTTCAGCGCTTGCCATGCCAAAAAAAGCAGATAAGCCGCGCCGAAATACTTGAGAATTTGAAATGCCAGCGCCGAATGATAAATGACAGCGGAAATTCCAACGGCCACGGCGGCCGTATGCCCCAACAAACCG
>JANWJP010000164.1 GCA_025451895.1 Robertmurraya sp. | reverse complement strand
GCACCGGCTTTCAGGCTGGTGCCCGTTTTAATATATGGGCGGGAAAGGTCTTTGTATACCGGCCATCTTTAAAGTAAATGGGGTTTTTATCGGATGCCGGAGGGTGAATTTTTTTGGTAAAAGCAAAATGGTTTTGTCATAGTTGGCCATAAAGACTTACCTTAAGGCTGTTTTGCGGTTATGGCTTTCTACTAATCTCCGGAACGGGCGTGCCGCTACAGTTGCACGTTTTCGCTCTGAAACCCCGAAAAAGAATCCGGCACTTCCGGAAGTCTTCCGGAAGCACCGGTTTTAAAAAAACTGCAAAAAACTGGACGTAAGAGTGAAACGTAAATCACGTTTTCCCGTTAAATTTTAAAACGCACCGGAACCTCCTCCGCCTCCGCCGATGCCGCCCCCGCCGCTGAAGGAGCCTGAAGACGATGAGTCGGATGACATAACCGTACTCCGAGTCGTGCTTTCCGCATTGTGGAAGTTCGTTACTGCGAGCGGTCCGATATAAAGCATCGTATCCATGCCCGCGGTTCCGAAATTGTTGTGTTCTGCCGCCCTTGAAGGAGGAAGTTCAAAGTAACCGTGTATGTCTTCATTTTTTACAAAACGATCGCTCTTTGTTCCGAGTGCATACAAATAAACAAGCATTTGGTTGTCCTCCGGCAAGGCCTGCCATACTTTTTCAGGCAAATTTTTAAGATGTTCCTTTAACAGCGTCCACTCACGGAAGATCGTCCATCCTTCCAGACTTTTCAGCCGGTATGCTATGGCAAAGGTTATAAAGATTAAAAATAACAGGAACGAAGCCAAGAACAGTCCGAATAAATCATGCACAGGAAACAGAATCAGAAATGGCAGCAAGATCACACTGCTTGTTCCTAAAATGGCACGGAAAACAGTCTTCTTTTCATATACTCCGCTTTCCATCACTTCCTTCTTGACAGCTTTTACCCACTGCATTTGATTTTTATAATAGGTTGGGTGATTCTTTTCATCCTTTGTATAGGATTTAAGATCGGAAAAACTGAATTCGCCGTTTTGTCCTACCGTTTCAAAAAGAAATGTCAGTAAATGCTGTTCATGGTTTTGCAGATGTTCGACCGGCCCGTTTATCCGGAAGCGGTCTTCTGCAGTTCTTCTGACTACACCGCGCCGGACCAGATCAAGAAACGCGGCAGCCATGGCTTCTCCGGATAACTGGCCTCCGTTAGTATAATAAATGGTTGCAGGGATGGTCATTTTTTCCTTAGGTACGAAAAAGTCAGTCGGAGTGCTGCGCCGGACTTCTTCTTTCATCAGTCGGCGCCTGATCAGATCCCGGGTGATCATAAAGAGAAAAATGAACGTAATAGCCGGAATAAGAACAAAGCCAATGTCTCCAATGACCTCTCTTCGTTCCTCCCAGGCAGCTGCTTTATCAAGGAGTTCCTGCCTGTCACCGATGATTTCATTCTTCATCGTTTGATTGATTTTTTTGGCAGCGGGGAAAAGTGCGCTGTCATAAGCAACGCGGATATCTCCGTTTGTTCCGGATGGAACTTCGCCGAGTTTGAAAATAACGGAACCGTCAGGCTGAACTGATTCGGTGCGAAAGGCTTCGTCAGTCCCGTAAGCGATCACTTCGTTTGTTTCCCCGGGCGGATATACGGTCACTGTGAAATTGGTATAATCGGCTTCATTTCGATCGTCGAAAAACGGCCAGTAAAAATCGCCCACATCCTGATAAACATGTACTGCATTTTTAATATTGTAATAAATGTTAATAACCACTGTTTCGTCGGAACCCTTGCGATGGATTAAATAAAGATCTCCATCCTTTTCCACCTTTAATTTGCGGCCTTTTTCTTCCGCATTCAGGTTAGTTATTTTACTGCCTTTCTTCGGAATCAATTTGCGGGTAATCCCGTTAAAATCCCCATCAAACTTGTAGGTGAATGTTTCTTTAACCATGGCATCCCCGTTTTCGAGCAGCCTGGCATCAATTTTTACATCAGTTATTTCAAATTCGACTGCTAACCCGCGGCCTGGAAACAGAAAAAAGACAGCAGTGAAGAGCAAAATGAATCCAATTGAAAACTTTAACTTGCGCAGCATAGCGTCACCATCCTTTGGGTTGTTCTAAATCGTATATGTGTGAAGGGAATTCATTTTCGGTTTGTTGTAAAAAGCAGTCAGGCAGACTGATATTTGGCTGTTTTATATTTTTCCCCAAATTAAAGTGAAGGGTTATTGAAGAGGTTATATATTTTATACGAAAAAAGCCGCTGAAAGTTTCAAAAGTACTGAAAAAATCAGAAGAATTTACAGGATTTGTTTTTGGCCAACGGTTTTCAGGGGAAAAAAAGGACTCAATCCTCTGGAAACGGTCTCCAGGACAGCGGGAAAATACTTTATTTCAATGCCGGAACCCGACAGTCCGAAACTACCACTGATATTTCCGGGAAGGTGTGAATAAGTATGGTAACAGAGCCTGTTTCACAAAGGGGAATCTGTTATGTTCAGATACAGACGGCAAAAGCTGCTTATTCGCACAGGGGGTGCTGTCTTTGGCCTGACAGTATTGTTCATGCTGATTATATGGATCCTGCCCGCCGGAGGTGACAAGGCGGAAAAGACTGTCCGAAAATTTTACAGCTATGAACAGGCCGGGAATTTTTCGGAGTCCTGGGAAATGTTTCATCCCCTTATGCAGAAGCGTTTTACAAAAGGACATTATATCCAGGACCGTGCCCATGTATTTTTAAATCATTTCGGCGTCGAAACCTTTGACTTCACTTTGGGAGACGCTGAAAAAATAACCAACTGGAAAATGACAAAGGATGATGAACCGCTGAAACTTGTTTACAAGGTGCCTGTCACCATCATATATAAGGGGAAATATGGAAATTTTTCTATTAAACAGGATGTTTTTGTGGCTGAGGAAGAAGGGGAGTGGAAGATTCTTTGGGATTATAAAAAATAGGGCGGCAACGCTGTTTGCTGTTTTTTTTTCGCTTTAGGCATATGTCGCTTTTCAACCCCGCCGTATATCGAAGACCGCATTTTTCAAACAACAATTGCAGCGAACAGCCTTCAGGTTCAGGAACCAATCACCGCTGATAGGCCGGGCCCGTATTATGCGCCGCATTTCCACTTCTATAAGCTTCCAACAGGCAGTTCCGCTTGCAAATCAATGGTATGCCGGGCAGTTTTTTAGTACAATACTTACCGAGGTATTTTGTTAGGAGGAGTAAATGTGGCAATCTGGTTTCCCGGTGCATATGACTTAATCATGTCGCCCCTTGAAAAATTAAAGTTTAATCATATTAGAAAGGAGCTTCTTCAAGGCCTGAAGGGAAGGGTTCTTGAAATTGGCTCCGGAACGGGTATTAATTTTCCATTCTATCCTTCCGGTACTGTAGAGCAGGTTGACGCCATTGAGCCGGATCAAATGATGATTGAAAGATCAGAGCAGCGGCGGAAACGATCCCGTGTGCCGATTCAAATCCACCAACAATCTGCGGAAGATTTATCCTTTGCGGATCAAACCTTTGATTCAGTTGTGGCTACATTGGTCTTTTGTACGATTCCCGATCCGATGAAGGCTTTGCAGGAAGTCCGGCGGGTAAGCAAACCGGGGGCGCCTGTGCTGTTTTTTGAGCATGTGCGGATGGAGCAGCCTATTATGGGAAAAATGCAGGATTTCCTTAATCCGCTTTGGAGAAGATTTACCGACGGCTGCCAATTGAACAGGAATACGCTGGCATTGATAAAAGATGCCGGTTTTACTGTGAATAAAGTACAGCCATATTACAAGGGTCTTTTCCTGGTTATTGAATGCGTGAATGGTTAACTTGTAAGGATCCCGGTTTCTGTCAGGGTGAGGCAAAAAAGTCCGGCCTTGGTTTGCGGTCCGGACTTTTTTTATAACTGGTATGATTCGTAAAATTTTCAAATAAATATCCTTTTACTAGAGGTTTATTTCTTGTAAACTTAGATAAACAGCCGAATGCAGCGGGTGATATGTTTTTTGCCTCGCCGGCCGGTGTCTGTGTCCGCTGAAATGCCGGTCTATTTAAGTTTCCAAACCCGGAGTACATATCCGCCGCAGCCGCATTGGTCAATAAACTTCATCTCAATTGTATCTCCAAACCGCTCATCCAACGCATCTCTCAAAAAAAGGTCCGGATGTCCAAGGCCTGCCGGAGTGACTAAATTGACATAATATCCTTTTGCTGTTGTTTCTACGGCATTGCCTGCTTCCTCAATAAGCAAAGCTTGATCATTTTCGTATTCTTCCATTTCAAATGAAACCGACCAATTATTTTCCTTCATCCTGCCACCCCCGTTATAAATCGACATTGAAAAATCCTCAATCTGTTTGTGTCCATACTCCCTGAAAAATACTACTAAAAAAATCTGTATGTTCATTGTAAACAATTCAAAACAGAAAGTAGTGATGAAAGTCACTCGAATTTCGGTCAATCAAATTGCTTCTTTTTCGTCCGGTTGTTTAAAAAATCCTGATGATTTGTATTAAAAATGATTTTAACTATAAAAATCGTTCTAATCATCCGATATTAAGACCATCCTGGGAATACAGTAAACTTCTTACAATTATCCGGGGTTGCTCTTTTGAAAAGAACAGTGGTTTATTTTACTAATAAAGCCAGTGTTATTAGCGGGGACGAAGACTCCCCGTTTAAATAGATCCTAACCCGGCAGCCGTTACATCCTCTGTCTGTATCACCTTGCAAAGCTTTCGCCAATCTCAAGGATCCCGCAGCAGTGCGCCCAATTCAACAACCGGTCCGGTTCCGCAAAGGAGGAAATAATTTTGGATACTTGCATTCATGACAACCAAAGTATACAGGCTGAATTATTGGAGCATTTTTCTAAACAATTCAGCATTGGAATTTTTTCGTTTGATATGAAAGGAACATGTTTATATGCAAACAGCAATTTTTTGAAAATACTCGGCTGCCGTTCGGAGGAGTTTTACTTAAAGCCAATCAGTGATATGATTTCCGCCGCTGATCTTCTGTTGTTAAAAACAACTGCTGAAACCGGGGGAAAACGGAACTTAACGATTCAGGCACGACATAGGGATGGGAGGCAGATTTTTCTCAGGATCCTTTATGTCAAAAAAGCCGGCAACCGGTTTTATGTTGCGACAGACTCCCGGCATGCGGACAGTCCTGACATGGATGCTGCCTGTCAAAAGCAAATGGATAAACGTTTGAAAGAAATCGGACACTATGATTTTTTGACAAAACTTCCAAATCGCAGTTATTTTGAAAAAATGCTGGATCAAGGTATCGCACTCGCACAAAATTCTGAAGCCTCTTTCTCTATTCTGCTTATTGAACTTCACGGTTTGAAATTTGTTAATGATTCATTGGGGATGAGAATCGGGGATGAACTGATTAGGAAAACTGCCGGTCGTTTAAGCCGGGTTTTGATGGACAAGGGGACTCTTTTTCGCATAAATGGCGACGAATTTGCGGTAATCCTTCCGAATTCTTCTGTGGAAGAGAGCGAGCAAATGGCGGAAAAGATACTTCCTTTATTTTCCAGATCCTTTATCCTGGATGATTATGAACTTTTTCATCCGGTCAATATCGGAATCAGTTTGTTTCCGGACCATGGAAGAAATGCACAGACATTGATAAGAAACGCCTACGCCTCATTACAGCAGGCAAAAGTGAAGGGAAAAAACCGCTATCATTTATTTTCATCCCAAGCAAATAATGAATTAAAGAAAAAGTATCAGTTGAATATTGACCTCCCTAAAGCATTGAAGAAGGAAGAACTTTATATAGATTTTCAGCCGAGGATTGATTTGAAAACAAATGAAATCACCGGGGCTGAAGCTCTTGTCCGCTGGAAGCATCCAAAATGGGGCAACGTCCCGCCGATGGAGTTTATTCCCCTCGCTGAAAAGAACGGTGTCATTGGTTTAATAGGAAAAACCGTACTCCTTAATGCCTGCAGGCAAAATAAACAATGGCAGGATGCCGGTCTTCCTCAGATAACCGTATCTGTAAATCTTTCCGTTATTGAATTTTTGCAATTGGATGTGGTGGAAACAGTCAAAGAGATTTTAGCGGATACCGGCCTGGGTCCTGAGTGGCTGGAAATTGAACTGACTGAATCCGCACTGATGATTGATGAAGCAACTGTCATGAAAAAATTACATCAACTCAGGGAGATGGGCGTTAAAACAGCTATAGATGATTTTGGAACAGGCTATGCTTCCCTCAGTTATTTACAATCTTTTCAAGCAAACACATTAAAAATTGATCGCTCATTTATCAGCGACATCCATATGGAATCGAGCAGTTTTGAAATTGTCAACGCTATCACAGGCCTTGCCAAAAATCTTAATATCCGCACAACGGCTGAAGGAGTGGAAACGATTGAACAGCTTTCCATCCTGCTGGAGATAAACTGCGACGAAGTCCAGGGTTATCTTTACAGCCCTCCGGTTTCGGCAGCAGCCTTTGAAAAATTGCTGGAGAAAAAATATTGTTTTCCGTTTTAGTTTTGGAAGTCTTTTGTGAGGGCCCGGTTAGAAATGTGAATAGGAAAATTTTTCTGCAGAAAATCTGTGTGGTTGTCAAAATAATGTCGCCGTTTTCCGGGATGAAAGCAAGCGGATCCCGAAGAAATATAATCGGAACCGATGTTATCCGGTTCATGGTTCACGGTCGCGTTTAGAACACCCATCTAAGCAGAAAAGCGGTGCCGGCAGGACATCCGGCATCGCTTTTTAACGGCAGTACCGGTGCAAATTATTTTTTTGAATAAGTGCTGTGGCTAAGATGTCTGTTTGTGTGAACAGAGCATAGGGGCAAATCTGTTGTTCTTAGTACAATCCAATTGAAATGAATTTTGTTTCGAGGAATTCCTCAACGCCATGGTGGCCGCCTTCTCTACCCATCCCGCTTTCCTTCACACCGCCGAATGGCGCCTGCACGGTTGTCGGCACCGGATCGTTAATGCCAACGATTCCGTATTCGAGTGCTTCAGAGACACGGTGTGCACGGGCGAGGTCTTTTGTGTAAAAATAGGCAGCGAGACCATAGTTTGTATTATTTGCTTTGTTTATCACTTCTTCCTCGGTTTCAAATCCGAGAACGGGAGCAACGGGCCCAAATGTTTCTTCAAAGGTAACCAGCATCCGTTCATCTACACCGGCAAGAATGGTCGGTTTATAAAAATTCCCTTTTTCAAAATTAGGCACCGTACAACGTTCTCCTCCGGTAATAAGGCGGGCTCCTTTTTCAAGGGCATCATATACATGCTTCTGCACCTTTTTCACGGCCGCTTTGTTCACTAAAGCGCTAATCTGTGTATTTTCATCGAGACTGTCGCCGACTTTCAGTGATTCCGTCTTTTCCTTCAAAATTTCAAGGAATTTATCCATTACCGAACTTTGAACATAGATCCGGTTTGCGCATACACAGGTTTGTCCGGTATTGCGGAATTTGCTGGCAATGGCGCCTTCTGCAGCAGCTTCCAGATCTGCATCATCAAAAACAATAAACGGAGCATGGCCGCCCAATTCCATTGAGACCCGCTTCACTTGTTCAGCCGCTTTTCGGAGCAGGATTTTGCCCACCTCTGTGGATCCGGTAAAGGTGATCTTTTTAATTCTTTCATCAAAAAGCAGGGTATCGACAATTTTATTTGTATTGCCCGTCACAAGATTGACGACTCCCTTTGGCATGCCGGCTTCATCAAGGAGCTTTACTAATTTTGCCGCACTGCCGGGTGTCTGGCTTGCCGGTTTTATGACAACTGTACAGCCGGCGGCCAGAGCGGGACCAATCTTTCTTGTTACCATGGATAAAGGGAAATTCCACGGCAAAATCGCAGCCGCGGGCCCGACGGGTTGGCGGATGACTTTCAGCCGTTTATTTGGGACAGAGGCAGGAATCGTTTCTCCGTAAATCCGTTTTGCTTCTTCCGCATTCCATAGCAAGTATTCGGCAGCAATGGACACTTCGCCGCGTGCCTCTTTGATTGGTTTACCCATTTCAACCGAAATGGTCCGGGCTAATTCATCTGAATTTTCCATCATTAAATGATAGGTTTTTGTCATGATTTCAGCCCTGTTCTTTGCCGGCAGATTTGCCCACTTTTTAAAAGCGTCTGCAGCCGAATCGACGGCTCTTTTTGCGTCTTCTTCATCCCCGTAAGCCGCTTTTGAAACCGGTTCTCCGGTCGTCGGACTGATTATTTCATAAAAATCGCCGGAAACAGGCTTTTGCCATTCGCCGTTATAGAATAATAGATACGTTTCCATATTGTTGCAACCCACTCCTTATGATTTTTTAAATGCAGCTGTTCCAAGGAAGATGTTAGGTTTGGTTCAGAAATTTTGCGATAAAGAAGCAGAGGAAATCAGAATAGCCTTGCCCGGGAACAGGTATGGATGGCAGGAATCCAGATGATAAGGGCCGTTCCCGAACCAGTGTTGATAACAAAATTTGCAGAAAGCTGTAAAGGATAAAATCAGATAGGTCATTCACAGTGCAGTTCACGGTTTTCACATAATGTGCCGGTTTTTTTCTTTACACCGTTTGCAGCCGGGTAAGACCCGCCTTTGCATTACCCGGTTCTTTAAAAAAGAAGACAACATATTCTTATGTCTATTTTATAAAAAAATACCAGAAAAGTGGGGATTTTTTCTCGGTTTTAAAAAGAATGACAGATTTACAGCGATATATAAACCTGTTTGTACCTGTTCCTTCGCGGGACACAAAAGAGTATGGTAAGTTCTGGCATCCAAGGGAATTCCAAATATACACAAAACTGTTATATTTGCTTGTGAAAAGGTTTACATAGTTGCACTATAATTATTTCAGAATAACATTTTTATTAAGATTGGGAGGATGCTAAGCATGGAAAAGCTGTTTTCACCCATCAAAATAGGACCGGTTACTATAAAAAACCGGTTTATGATGGCACCGATGGAAAATGGGCTGGCTGATATAGGCGGGGAAGTAAATGATAGAATCATAAGATTTTTTGAAGAAAGAGCCAAAAATGAGACGGGTATTATAATAACCGGATCAATTGGCATATCTCCCGAAGGAAGGGGGCTTCCTACACAGCTCAGTTTGTACGATGATCGATTTATTCCCGGTTTGAAAAAACTGACTGATGCAGTTCATAAAGCCGGTTCATTAATCGGCGCACAAATCTATCATGCCGGCAGACAAGCCACTGAAGCTGTCACCGGTATTCAGCCAATAGCACCGAGTGCGGTTCCGTGCGGAATTTTGCAAAACGATCCGAGGGAAATGACAAAAGAAGAAATTGCAGAAGTAAAAGATAAATTTGTTCAAGCTGCCCGAAGGTCTGTAGAAGCCGGTTTTGATATGGTGGAAGTGCATTTTGCCCATGGATATTTGCTGCACAGTTTTCTTTCACCGCACAGCAATAAGCGCACTGATGAATACGGCGGAAGTTTGGAAAACCGTATGCGTTTCCCAATTGAGACACTTAAGGAAATTGTCAAGGTATGTGAAAATAAAGTTGCCGTCACTATCCGCATCAGTATAGAAGAATTCCTTGACGACGGTTTAAAGTTTGACGAAGCAATCACCGTCTGCAGGGAGGCGGTAAAAGCGGGTGCACAGGCTATAAGTGTATCGGCCGGAAGCTATGACTCTGTAGAATACACCATTCAGCCAATGTTTATTAAACAGGGATTCCTTGTTCCGTTCAGCAAAAAGCTGAAAGAAAGCGTGGATGTTCCGGTTATTGTTGCGGCCCGTCTCAATAATGCAGAACTGATTAAAAGCATTATTGAAAACGGGGATGCCGATATGGTGGCAATTGGCCGGGGATTGATCGCAGATGAAGAACTTATTGTAAAAATAAAAGAAAACAGACTTGACGATATCCGTTATTGTGTTGCTTGCAACCAAGGTTGTATTGACAATGTATTGCAAGGAAAAGGAACCGGCTGTCTTGTCAATGCCCGTGCCGGCAAGGAGGAAGAAAGAAAGATTGAAAAAGCCGGGACAGTGAAGAACGTGGTTGTCATCGGAGGAGGACCGGCGGGAATGGAAGCAGCCCGTGTCGCACGACTTCGGGGACATGATGTTACACTGATTGAGAAAGAGGACAATACAGGCGGGAAATTCGGTGTCCTCGCAGCTCCTCCTGAAAAGGATTCCTTCCTTTTGTATAAGAACTATTTAGAGGGCCAGATTAACAAACTCGGCGTTAAGGTTGTTACTGAAACAATCGAAAGCGCAGCCGATTTGGAAAAATACCATCTGGATACTGTCATCGTTGCTACAGGCTCAAATCAAACATCAATATCTGTTGAGGGTGCACAACTTCCTCACGTAATTTTTGCGGAAGACGTATTAAAAGGAGAACATGTCGGTGAAAAAACGGCTATTATAGGCGGTGGCCTCGTAGGTACGGAAACAGCAAAGTATTTAGCTGCAAAAGGAAAGAAAGTGACGATTATCGAAATGCTGGATACCATAGGGCACGGAGTAGGGCCAACCTTTGCAGGGCACACATTTAAGTTCCTGGAAGAACACCATGTCGAACAGATTACAAATGCAAAAATTCAGGAGATCCAAGAAGGAAAAGTCATTCTAGAAGACAGGACCATTGAAGTTGATAATGTTGTCATTGCTGCCGGTTATGCACCAAATAACATTATTTTGGAGGATATAAAAAAAGCGTACCGGGAAGTCTATGTAATCGGCGATGCCAAACAGCCCCGGAGAATTATTGATGCTACGGAAGAAGCCTTCGTGGCAGCAGCGTCAATATAAATAATCTTCATTTGAACGGGTAGAG
>JANWJP010000163.1 GCA_025451895.1 Robertmurraya sp. | reverse complement strand
TTATAAGACAGCCTGGCAAATGCCTCTTCATCCAGCCTATGACCGTAAATCGGCAAGGGATCCATATCCTTTCCCAAATATCCCTGAACAAGTCTTGCGTGCTGCAAAACACCGATATCGGCAATGTGGTCCGAATGGTAGTGAGAGATAATGACAGCATCAAGTTCATCAGGCTGGATGAAATTTTGCATTTTTGATAAAACACCGCTGCCGAAATCTATAGCCAAACGAAACCCGTCCTCCTCCAGAAGATACCCCGAACTGGCTCCGTTTACTTTCGGATATCCGCCCCAAAAACCAATTGTCGTCAATTTCATAAAAATCTCTCCTTGAAAGGTGTTATCAATGACAGATTATACAAATTGTTCCTTAATTGCAAAAAAAACATTCTCTCACTATAAAGAGGTAAAAAGAACTGCCTCTGGAACAACATAAACATCTAATCGTATTCCCTGCTGTCATAAGGCGAGGCAATACTCGAATCTGTAATATTTCTGGAAAAACATTTTTGTTATTGTTCCCGCAAAATATGCCGGGCAATCATAGTAAAATCTTATTAGCCAGGCAGACAGTCTTCAAATCTATCAAAAGAAAAAGAAAAATTATTTTGTATTAAAACAATCGTTGACAACTAGCATCTGTTATAATACAATAAAGTCATCACTTACCTGGTTCATGCATTTGGGAATTCTAAAAACTTTAATGGTTGAAAATCGCTCATGCTTCACCTATCCTTGCGCTATTTTCAATGATTAGAGTGTTCCAAAATGTATCCATGCAAAACCAGCTTCTGTGATCAATTTGGTGTTACTATTCCAATAGTTTACCAGCTTCTTATTTTCATTATTTAATATTTCCAAGTTTCTGTGGGACACAAAATGTGTTTGGAAGCATTTTGTTCCTAATCCCTTCCATTTGGATCCAGCCGTTTAGCGGCTGGTATTTTTTTGCTCCGGGCTTTTGAATCCGTTTTTTGTTAATTCCCCGGGGATTCCGGCCTGCAACATTGCTTGTACCTTATTTATATCCTGCAGAAAAAATGAGAATAGAAACAGATTAGAATGAAGATTAGGACAGGAAAATATGAAATTTATAAAAATTGTCCACAATACAAAAAGTCCGGATCCGTCTCTTTGGAAGAGGCAAATCCGAACTTTTTTAACCAATTCGAATATCATTGTGATTCCGGACTGATTCAAGATATTTTATAACCTCATAAGCGGCCGCTTCACCTTGATCAATGCAATCCGGAACTCCCAAACCGCTGAAAGAGCTCCCTGCCAAAAACACGCCGGGAAGTTGCTCCTTTGTATGTTTAAATACCTTTTCAATCCGTTCCTTATGGCCTACCGTATATTGCGGCATCGCATCCGGCCATCTTGAAATAATCGCAAATTCAGGTTCCATCGTAATATTCATGATTTTATTTAAATCATCAAGAACCGTCTTAACAATTTCATCATCAGAAAGCTCAACGATTGTTTCATCTCCCGGTTTACCGATAAAACAGCGAAGCAGAACTTTACCTTCCGGACATGCATGCGGCCACTTGCGGTGTATCCAAGTACATGCTGTGATGGAGTAATCGGAGTTTCTCGAAACTACGAAACCGGTTCCGTCGATGTCCTTTTCAATCGCTTCCTTAGGAAAGGCAAGAGCCACAGTTGCAACCGTAGTTGCCGGCATATTTTCAAACACATCAAAGAAGCTGTATTGAGAAAATATACTTTTCAGGGCCATATGAGGAAGAGCGGAAATCACAGCATCAGCGGGAATCATTTGTCCGCCGCTCAATTCAATATTATATCCTTCCGTCCCTTTATGAACTTTTTCGACCCGGTGGCCCTTCAAGACGGAACCGGGTTCCAGTTTTGCCTCAATCGCTTCGACAAAAGATTGCAGTCCCGTGATTGGCGTCATGAAGACCCCTTTCTTATTTTCTTTCGAATCAGCATTCTTCTTTTGTGCAGGCCTTCCCCTTTTCATACCAATAATCAGGCTGCGATATTTTTGTTCAATCCGGTAAAATTCAGGAAAAGTGGCTTTTAAACTAAGTTGATCGATATCACCTGCATAGATTCCTGATAAAAGCGGTTCGATTAAATTCTCAAGTACCTCGTCACCAAGTCTGCGCCGGAAAAATTCTCCCAAAGATTGATCTCCGTTAACCTTTGATTTAGGTAAAAAGAAGTCTGCCGCGGCTCTCATCTTTCCCGGAAAAGAAAACAATCTTGTTGTTAAAAACGGCATAATTTCTGTAGGAATTCCCATGATCGATCCGCCCGGCATGGGATGCAGACGCTCATGGGCAAGAACAAACGATTTCCCGGCCGTATTAAAAACCAGTTTGTCTCCCATCCCCACTTCTTCGGCAAGGCGGGAGGCACTTTTTTTTCTGGCAATAAAAGAATCCGGCCCTTTTTCAATAATAAACCCGTCCCTGACAACTGTCTGAATTTTCCCTCCAACACGGTGAGTGGCCTCGATAAGAGTGACGTCAAGAGGAAGCTTTTTCTTCTTTACTTCCTTCTGCAAGTAAAAAGCAGCCGCTAGTCCTGTTATTCCTCCACCAAGTATTACAACTTTTTGCTTTTCCTCCGTCACTGTAAATCGCCTTCTTTTCTATAAATTTCTCCGGCCTAAGCCAGCTTGTTCCTGATGACCGATGCCATTGCATCTATAAATAACGGATGATCGTTTGGCATTGGAGGCCGGTAGTATTCGGCCCCAAGTTCGTCCGTAACAACCTTGCATTCATAATCATTGTCATAAAGCACCTCTAAATGCTCTGATACAAAACCTACCGGCAAATAGATGAATGCTTCATAATTATATTCCTTATATAAATCACGAGTTAAATCCTGTACATCCGGACCGAGCCATGGCTCGGGCGTATTTCCTGCACTTTGCCAGCCTATGGCAAAATTCTCAAAACCGGCTCCTTTTACAATTAATTCAGCCGTTTCCCGCAACTGATGCGGATATGGATCATTTGCCTGAAGGATTCTTTCAGGCAGACTGTGGGCAGAGAAAATCAGGACAGCCTTTTCCCTTTTTTCTTCCGGAATTCCGGCCAATACTTCCTGAACTTTTTCCACCCAGTATTGTATAAATTTCGGCTCTTTGTACCAGCTCTCAACCGCAGTAATTGCAGGTCCTCCAAGACTCTCTGCCATCTTCAGTGCCCTTCCGTTATAGGACTTGACGCTAAAGGTGGAATAATGCGGTGCAAGAACAATACTGACCGCTTCCTTAATGCCATCGCTATGCATCTCCCTGACGGCATCCTCTATAAAAGGTTCGATATGCTTTAATCCCAGATACATTTTAAATTCGATCTCATCCTGAGTCTCATTTAAACGTTTTTCAAGCGCTTCAGCCTGCTTTCTGGTAATCGCCGCCAACGGAGATATTCCGCCAATCGCCCGGTAGCGGCTCTTTAATTCCTCAACCATCTCCGGTGATGGCTTTCTCCCCCTGCGTATATGGGTGTAATACCGTTCCACGTCCTCTTCTTTATAAGGAGTTCCGTAAGCCATAACGAGAAGCCCCACTCGTTTTTTCTTCATCATCCCACCTCATTTCTCATCTAGTCCAAAATTTTGAAGGTAATCCGTTTAAAAAATAAGTCATCCATACTTTCGTTGAGGTGTTATTTACCCGATTTAGACGCTGAATACTCATGAATAAACGCTGTAAGCCGTTTTAATGTATCCGGATTAACTTCAGGGAATACTCCGTGTCCCAGATTAAAAATATATCCTGGCTGAGCCATCCCCTGGTCCAGTATTTCTCTTGCTTTCCTCTCAAGAACTTCCCACGGGGCAAGCAAAAGAGCAGGATCCAGATTACCCTGGACAGCCTTCGTCACTCCGAGTTTTCTTGCCTCACTGATTGGTAACCGCCAATCCAGACCCACAACATCCAAAGGCAGGTCATTCCACTCCAAAGCAAGGTGGCTGGCACCGACACCAAACATAATTAACGGAACGTTTTCATTCCTTAATTCCGTAAAAATACGTTCCATGACCGGCTTAATAAAAGTCCGGTAATCTTCCGCATTTAATGCCCCTACCCAAGAGTCAAAAATTTGAATCGCTTTTGCACCGGCTTTGATTTGTGCCTTGACGTATGTAATAGTTGTTTCTGCCAGCTTGTCCATCAGCAGGAACCAGGCTTCCGGCTCCGAATGCATGAACGCTTTTGTTTTGTTATAATTTTTTGAAGGTCCGCCTTCAATCATATAGCTGGCCAATGTAAAAGGAGCTCCGGAAAATCCGATTAAAGGAACAGACAATTGCTCCTTCGTTAGAATTCTGATCGTCTCCAAGACGTAAGGAATATCATTATCCGGATCAATTTCCCCTAAATTTTCTACATCCTTAAGGGAACGGATCGGATTTGAAATAACCGGACCCACACCTGCTTTAATTTCCACGTCAACGCCCAATGCCGGAAGAGGTGTCATGATATCCTTATATAAAATCGCTGCATCCACATTATAGTTTTCAACCGGCAATCTTGTTACATAAGCACAAAGTTCCGGCTGATGAGTTATTTCAAAAAGAGAATATTTCTCTTTAATCTTGCGATACTCCGGCTGTGACCGGCCTGCCTGTCTCATATACCAAACAGGAACATAGTCGGTCTTTTCACCCCTCGCCGCTTTTAAAAACGTATCATTGAATTCTTTAACCATGAAATTTACCCGCCTTTCTTTCTCTATCCCGCTTCACACCGTTGTCCGCAACTTAATTCTTTAAGAAAATATTGGCAAAATCAACCAAAAAAGACCTGTAAAAAGATCATACTTATTTTACTATAGCCTTTTCTGAAAATATTGTATAGCTTTCTTTAGAACTTTCAAAAATTAGACGTTTTTTTCACTAACTTTTATAATAAATTTGAGAATAATACGGATTTTAACGGATTCAAATTTTCAAACCATCCAATCAATCCTCCCGCATTTTTATATTCCCCGCCTCGGGAAAGGCTGCGGAATCAAACTGTATAATCAAACTGTATATATGAAAAATCAATTTTCAGGAGGTGAGGTCGTGTTTTGTTATATTACTTCAGGCACATATCCTTATCTGACAAACTTTCAACAGAATCATCCGGATGAACAATTATTGCTTTTACAAGATCAAGATGTATTCATGCTTTTACATGAAACGGAAGGTAAAACGATTTTTAAAGAATCCCGCTCCTATGAAATCTTTGAATCAGCCGGTTCAGCTGACGGCTCCGCCTTTGCCGCCATGAATTATGTTCCTGTAACTGACGAAGGACGGCCGGTCTTTGAATACCGTTTTAAAAACAGAGCCAAACTTATTGACAAGCAGCCGGGTTTTAGGGGAATCCGTGTCCTCCGTCCATTAAAATCTGACACGTATATTGTTTTAACATTTTGGAAAGATGAAGCTTCATTTACAGCATGGAAAAAATCACAAACATTTGCTCATGCTCATGACAAGAGCGGAACGGTATTAAGTAAAAAGGAGAAAAAGAAAATCTATCCGAGACCATCCTATGTTAAGACTTATCAGATTCTTCGGGAGGACGGCTGATATTCGATACCGTCTTGTACCTGTCATAACGGGATGCCCGGATTTTTCAGGAGGAACATAATGATACTGCAAGGTTTTATTGGAACGTATACAAAAAAAGACAGCCGGGGGATATATTCTTTTTATTTAAATACTGATACAAAAGAATTGGAAAAGGTTTCCCTTGCTGCAGAAATCGAAAATCCGACCTACCTGGCAATAAGAAAGGACAATCGCTATTTGTATTCCGTTGCCAGGGAAAACGATGACGGAGGAGTGGCCGCTTTTTCCCTGGGAGAAAAAGAAGACCGGCTAACAGAAATTAACAGGCAACTTGCTCCAGGCGCCCCTCCCTGTTATGTCAGTGTGAATAATAAAGGGGATATGTTATTTTCCGCCAATTATCACAAAGGAACAATCGCTCTTTATGCATTAAACGAAAAAGACGGATCCATAAAATCTGCCCCATATACTGTCAAGCACCACCGCTCAGGTCCCGATCCCCGCCAGGGTCAGGCACGAGTCCACTTTGCCGCTTTTGATCCCGGAGAACGCTATGTCATTGCCGTTGATTTAGGCAGCGATCTGCTTGTTACGTATAAAACTGAGGAAGGAATTTTGCAGGAAGTTGCACGATTAACCGTAAAAGACGGCAGCGGTCCGAGACATCTTGTCTTTCACCCCGGGGGAACCTTTGCTTATATTATGACTGAATTCAGTTCCGAAGTTATTGCATTGGCATATGATCCAAAAAACGGCACATTCCGGGAACTGCAGTATATTTCCACGATAAGCCCTTCATTCCGGGCAAATAATCAAGGAAGCGCCATTCATATTTCCCGGGACGGAAAATTCCTTTATGCGGGAAATCGGGGAGAAAATACAATTGCTGTTTTTAAAATTGACGGGGAAACAGGAAAAATCGAACTGATCGACAGAACTCCGACAGAAGGAAACTGGCCACGGGATTTCACTCTTGATCCAACGGAAAGATTTATTGTTGCCGCCAATCAGGAATCGGATAATATTGTACTGTTTGAACGTGATCCGGATACAGGGAGATTAACCCTTCTTCCATCCGGGCTGACCGTATCAAGTCCCGTTTGCATTAAGTTTCTGCACTAATAAAAACAGCTGTTTTTTCAGCAGAAAAAAGGAGGGCCCCCGCCTGATTAAAAGGAACAACCCCCTTAACATACCGGTTGCTTCCTTCAAAGGCGCTGCCCTCTTTCATTTAACTTATATATGAATCGACAATGTTTCTTTTCAACATATAATAATGGTACAATCGGCCATTTTCCGATTGCATGACTCCCGGCATTTTACCAGCAGGCATACCGATTCCAATCTTTTTTCGCTACTCCGGTTTCTGGCTTCTGTTTGTTACATCCCGGGTTGAGAGGTTAAAATTCGCATCCGGTAGCAATTTTTTGCCGTTTCCCCCAAATTGTCCATTAAATTGTAATTAGCATAAGCGCCGACAACCGCTCCGAAACCGGGAATCAACTGGAGCATTTTTACAAAATCAATAAAATCTCTGTACTCCTGCTGAAATTCTTCCCAGTCCAGCTCCATTATCTCTTTCTTTTTTGCTTCCCAATTCTCAATAATCTCCATCGTTTCTTTCCGCTTCTCACGGCTGGAAAAAGCCAGTTGAAATACATGCAAAATAAACAGCCGTTCCTCATATTCCCTTGTATCAAATCCGTAAATAGATGCAGCCTCAAACAAAAACTTAATTTTTATGGAAAGGAGAAGGGGAAAATCGGCAAGACCGAGAAGAATTCCCCCCGCACCGGTCCCTGCCCCTTCAACAGTTGCAGTTTTCCGGTAGACATCGATTTTTTCCATCAGGAGGCGGTCTCTTTCTTCTAGGCTTCCATCATTGAAGCGAATCGGCTTTGTAGTAATTTTTGATCCGAACAAGGTTGCCCGGACCATATTTTTAACGGCATCGGTTATGATTTTCTGCGCTTTTTCGGGAATTTTCTCATTGATCTTTGTTTGTGCTTTTTTGGAAATGCGCTGAAGCATGCCCGGCTTTTTCAGCAGTCTCCGTTTCCACTCCAGCACCTCTTCATAAGCCTTTAATTCATATTCATTCATGGTTTTACACCCTCATATCCGCAACTTATTGTTTA
Source organism: Robertmurraya sp. (assembly GCA_025451895.1). Lineage (GTDB taxonomy): Bacteria > Bacillota > Bacilli > Bacillales > Cytobacillaceae > CALKIU01. The sequence goes on along the minus strand of JANWJP010000163.1, from coordinate 10,316 downwards.
TATAGAAAAAAACAAACAAACAGCTAAACAGTAATCCGCCCCCAAGGGCAGCTGCCGCTGTCAGCAGATTCCCCCCGATAAGGACCGCTGTAGCCAGCAATAAAGACTGAACAGCCAACAGACAAAAGAGAAGAATTTTAAATGAGCTTCTTTTTGTCTCTTCTCCCACGGGATACAGATTAAACAAGATTTTATTTTGATGATGCTTCCAAAGAGGCACAAGTTGAAAACCGGTTAAAAACAAAAACAACACAACAAACAAAAGCTTGCCATATAAGGCAGGAAGCAAATATATCCCGATTGCGCCAACAATCGTTAACCGGACAAATAATCCAAAATAGTCTCCGCCGCGCAAAAACGTGTTCAAAAATAAATATGTATAGACATTTTCCTGTTTAAAAGGAACAAACCTTTCCAGCCAATCGAGCCATTTTCTTCTCTTCACATTGTATTCAAGTCCCGGCACGTCAGTAAACATATTCGCAAAACGGTAAAACACCATCATTCTCCTGCCCTGCTGCCCGATTAAATAATCCCATTTCAGCCCTTTTTCCATTGTTTGGTGAAAATACAGATAGTAAAGCAACGCGTATATAAAAACAAACGGAAGCAGCAACCAATAGGACGCACCGTCAAAAAGAAGATACAGGAAAACACCATTAACCAGAAAACGAATGACAGAATCAACACGGTGGATTATCGTTTCTACATAATATTGAATCTGCCAGCGAATCAGGAAATTCACCAATTTCAAAACAGCCAAAATGGCAAGAAACGAAAAAAACACGCTGAAATTTCCCGTTGAATAGTTCACATACATGGGCATCAAAACAGCCAACCCAATGATGAGCCAGTATAGACTAATGAAAAAACTTAATAAGACAGCCCGGAAAAAGTAGGGGCCCAATTTATCCTCCAAAGGCAGCAGGAAAATCCTGTCTGCAGGCTTTAAAAGCGTATAAATCGGACTGTGGGTGACAATCAGAGCAAGCAAAAACGCCATTACAAGCGGAACAGGAAAATCGGGGTCCATGGTCTCCACCCATGCCTGATAATAATAAGCTCCGGCGCCGATTAAAAAAATCAACACCAGGACCAAATGTCCGTTAAATATATAACGAAAATATTTTCCCAGCTCTTTCCCCGTATGCCGAAGACGTTTTTTCCAAAGTGCATCCGCTTCAAACATGGCCCTCTTCCTTTGTCAATTGAATATATAAATCGTCAAGTGTGGCATTGGGCATGGAAAATTGCTCCCGAAGTTGTTCCAATGTTCCCTGCGCCCTGACTGAGCCTTCATGCAAGATAATAAACCGGTCACAATAGCGCTCCGCAGTCGCCAAAATATGTGTGGACATTAAGATGCCGGCACCTTTTTCCTTCATGTGTTTCATTAAATCAAGCAGGGATTGAATACCGAGCGGATCAAGTCCGACAAATGGTTCATCCACTATATAAAGACTCGGCTGGACGAGAAAGGCGCACATAATCATCACCTTTTGCTTCATCCCTTTGGAAAAATGGGCAGGAAACCAATTTAGCCGTTTTTCCATCCGAAATTCTTTCAACAGCTTCACTTTCCGCTCCTGAAAAACTTTTTCATCAAGCCCGTAGGCCATCGCGGTAACCCGCAAATGTTCATCAAGGGTCAACTCATCATATAAAACCGGTGTTTCCGGCACAAAGGTGAACTCTTTCCGGTACCCTTCCTTATCTTGATGAATATTTTTTCCTTTGATAGTTATTTCACCCTTATGCGGCTCCATCAGGCCGATTATATGTTTAAGCGTTGTACTTTTACCGGCACCATTTAAACCGATCAGGGCCACAATTTCTCCTGCATTTACGGTAAAGGACACGTCCTTCAAAACAGGATTCCTTGTATATCCGCCGGTTACTCCGTTCACTTTAAGCAAAGTCATGACCAAACGTCCTTCCGAAATGATATATCACATATAGTTTAGCAAAATGTTCCTGTAAATCATAGAAAGCCAAATAAAAAAACGTGTATATTCCTTTTCTCAATGGACATGATAACAAGCGAAGGGGACAGAACAAGTGAAAAACTGCTGAGAAGCAATATATTTCACTTACCGCTTCATCCTCAAGTTCATAAAAGGGAAATTGCTGCCAGGTTCAAAGGAAACATTCATTAAAAAAATGGGGTGTTTACAAAAGACTATCTGCCGCTTTATAAGTTGCAAAACCTATAAAGATCAAGGGGATGGTTGTCTTGAACCACTGTGATATATCTCATGATCAAAATGGGATATAAATCACAAAACAGTAACCCTCGTATGAACACCGTAAATGAAGCATACCCCTTCGGGAAGACAGGATTCTCCGCGAATCCTGTCTTTCATTTTTTCACCCGGCCTGCTATCCCTGTCCGTCAACAGAAGAATATTCGGTGCAGTCTCCTTCCAACATGCTACACAGGAAATGATATAATACATTAACTCATGGCAAATTAGCCAAAGAATTTTCCGGTATAAAAAATAACATCAGAATTTACTGGATGAAGTCCGGACAGAAACTTTGGAAAGCTTTTTGTTTATAAAGGTTTATGGTAAAATATAGAACAATAAGAATGTTTAAAACAATAGTGATTTGCCAAAATCAAAAAAAAAAAAAAAACATTTGCAGCAATAATTCTGAAAGGAGTCCGTATTTAATGAGTGATTGTATTTTTTGCAAAATTGTTAATGGAGAGATCCCCTCTGCAAAAGTATATGAAGACGAGCATGTCTTGGCTTTCCTTGACATAAGCCAGGTAACTAAAGGTCATACTTTAGTTATTCCCAAGGTACATAAAGAAAATCTCTATGAATTGACCCCTGAGATGGCAAAACATATTTTTTCAGTGATTCCCAAGCTTGCCAATGCATTAAAGGAGACCTACCAGCCGGTCGGATTAAACCTGGTCAACAATAATGGCGAAAAAGCCGGTCAGTCAGTCTTCCATTTCCATGCCCACCTCATTCCGCGCTATGGTGAAGGCGACGGATTCGGAGCTGTCTGGAAATCCAATCAAAGCCAATATAAACCGGAAGACCTGCAAAAAATGGCCGGGGAAATCAATCAAAACATTTCCTGATTTTCAAAAGAGCTTTTCAGCATTCTCTGAAAAGCTTTTTCTTGTGAAAAAATGACATTATTTTTAAGACATGTTTGACATCCTGTGAATTACAGGGAATATTTTCCATTAATAAAAGTAATTCATTCTGTGATAAGAAAATTTTTTCAAAATATTTGATTTCTATATTTACACTTTCCGTTTTTTTGATAGGATTAAAAATAAACATAATTCTTTAACGATTTAGAGTGTTATTGTAAAAATTTAGTGTTAAAAAGAAAAGCGAGGTCATTAAATATGAGTCGTGCATTTAATTTCAATGCCGGTCCTGCCGCTTTGCCGGAATCAGTCTTACTGAAAGCGCAAAAAGAATTGCTTAATTTTAACGGCACAGGAATGTCTGTGATGGAATTGAGCCACCGCAGCAAAGAATATGAAGAAGTCCATAATGGAGCCATCAGTTTGTTAAGAAAGCTCCTGAACATCCCTGATGATTATGAAGTTCTTTTTCTTCAGGGAGGAGCAAGTCTCCAGTTTTCCATGGTGCCATTGAATCTTTTAACGGAAGGAAAAACCGGATACTACGTATTATCAGGATCCTGGTCCGAAAAAGCTTTAAAAGAAGCGAAAAAAGTGGGTAAAACAGTCGTAGTGGCATCATCAAAGGATGATACGTATAAATACATTCCGGAACTCAATGCGGATGACATCAAGGAAGATGCAGCCTATTTGCACATTACAAGCAATAATACAATTTACGGTACGCAATGGAAGTCCTTCCCTGATGTAGATGTTCCGCTCATTGCAGATATGTCCAGTGATATATTATGCCGGCCGCTGGATATTAACAAATTCGGGCTGATTTACGCTGGTGCCCAAAAGAATCTTGGTCCATCCGGAGTAACGGTTGTCATTGTCAAAAAGAGCCTTGTCAGCGAATCACTTGATCATCTGCCGACAATGCTTAATTACCAAACATATATTAAAAATAATTCTCTTTATAACACTCCGCCGACACTGGCCATTTACTTATTAAAACTTGTTCTGGAATGGGTTGAAAGCGAAGGCGGCCTTGAAGTATTAGAAAAACGCAACAACGAAAAAGCAAAAATCCTTTACGATGTAATCGATGAAAGCAACGGCTTTTATCAAGGACATGCCAGAGAAGACAGCCGTTCCAATATGAATGTTACTTTTACACTGCCTGATCAAGAAAAATCAGCTGAATTCTTAAAGCTTGCAAAGGAAAACGGATTTGTCGGGTTGAACGGCCACCGTTCTGTGGGCGGATGCAGAGCCTCCATTTATAATGCAGTACCGGTTGAACATGTAGAAAAATTAGCCCAATTCATGAAATCATTTAAAAACCGCTAATTTTTAAAATATAATGTTTTATTAAAATAACTATTGTGGTATAATAGGAACAGGTTTTACCGCCTGACAAAAGAAATCGGCTCTTTGCCGGTTTCTTTTTTATAAACAAAAGGAAAATTCAGGTTCAGGAAGCAGAGGTAAAATAGATTCCCAGCAGCATAAAAACCGCTCCTCCGCCGGCAAGTGCAATTGCTCTTCGTTTTAACATCATTTTCGGAGGATAAGCGACGGCCCTTTTGATCCCGATTATTGTATAAAACAAGCCAAGAAATAACATAAAACTGATTGAAAATAAGCCGAAAATAAATCCTGCTATCATACCTTCCCACCTTTGCAATTGATAGTTAATCTATCCGTGAACCGGATTATTTGACAAATAAATTGTAAAAAATGGTATAATCTTAATGTATGTTCGGATTATTTACAATATTACATATATTTTTCTCAATTGTAAAATAATTGAATTTATAATATTTGCTTCGGGGTGATCCACGGTGAATGGCAAATCGTTCTTCCTAGGTTTTCTTGTTGGCGGAGCAGCTGGCAGTATTGCGGCTTTACTGAATGCCCCTGCATCCGGCAAGAATACTGTAGCAGCCGTTCAAAAAAACTTTGTAAATATAAAAGAAAATTTAATTGAAATAAATCAACAGCTTCTTTCCTTGCTTCAAACTATCCTGACTGCCTCAAAAGAAAGCAGACAAGCAATTGCCGCTTTCACCTCTGAAGCAAAGGAACTGATCGAATCCTGGCAGCACGAAATACAACCTCACCATGAAGAAATTAAAAAGAATCTGGAGGAAATCCAAAAAAACCTGACAGAACTTCAAGCATACCTCCAAAAAGAGCGCTCGAAGGATAATATTCAGCCATAAAAACAGGAAAACATTTTTTTCCTGAAAAAAATGTTCAGAAAAGAAGGATTTTTTGCATTTAGGAAGAAAAGTAATATATTATAAAAGTGCCTAAATGAAATAAAAAAATTTACTTTTAGAATAGCAACATTCATAAATGTTGTAATCATTTTGTAATAAAAATGGTCTAAAAATTTAGTAAATTTACTCTTTATTAATTATTATTTTACTGGCATAATGATAGTAGTAGAGAAATTTTTAAAGTAGGTGAATATTGGGGATGACACAGAAAGAAATTTCGATTAAAGAGGCCATGCTTTTTAATCAACGATTAACACAATTAAGTAAAGCATTATGGAAATCAATTGAAAAAGACTGGCAACAATGGATTAAGCCTTTTGATCTCAATATCAATGAGCATCATATTTTATGGATTGCCTATCATTTGAACGGGGCTTCAATTTCCGATGTTGCCAAATTCGGGGTAATGCATGTTTCTACTGCGTTCAACTTCTCAAAAAAACTTGAAGAAAGAGGATTGCTAAAGTTTTCTAAAAAAGAAAACGACAAACGGAACACATATATACAATTAACTGAAGAAGGAAAAGCTCTCTTTCTCGAAATTGTCGAAGCTTATGAGCCCGAGAAAAGCTCTGCCTTTGCCGGAGCACTGCCTTTAAAAAGCTTGTACGGTAAATTCCCTGAAATTGTCGAAATGATGGCTATTGTTCGAAATATTTATGGTGACGATTTTATGGAAATCTTCGAAAAGTCCTTCAATAATATCGATAATGACTTTATCGAAGAGGACGGAAGGCTTCTTAAAAAAGATTCCTCCAAAGAATATGTATAATTAAAGGTATTTCCTGAGTTCGGCCATAAGCGGTTTAAACAGATGCTGCCTTAAACAAGCTTTAATGACCTCTTCTGCATGAAGATTCGGGTGCAATTTTGCTTTAAATTCAGCAAAGATCGGATGAAAGTGGATAAAACCTTCCGCTTTCTGTTCTTCCATCAAGTTGCTCAACTCTTCACACAATGTCATAAACTCCATTACATCATGTTCCGTGAGTGACTTTTTTATAACAAGCTTGTAAAAATCAGCATGACTGTTTTCAATTATTTTCATCAACAAAGATTGATGAAATTCCAGTTGTTCAATTCTTGACAATAATGTTTGCACATGATTGATATTCATAACTGGCTCCTTTGTAAACAAAAAGTGGCATGATTAAAAACAAATATATATCTATCGGGATTGAATGAACAGGACAGGACATCACCATCGATGTCCTTTTCCTATGTTTTTTCGGATACGATATAAAAAAACAGCCGGTTTTAATTGACAAGCCCAAAACTAAACGGTGAAAAATTAAGAAGCATGAAGAAACACACTGTTTTCTCATTTTAATTTTTACTATCTTTTTTATATTGTTTCTGCTATTGTAAAAGAAAACTCATCATTGCCGGTTTGCGGACCGTTCCTCAAAACCACGGCAAGGAGGGATTTAGTGTTTCTCTGCATCGTCTTTATCATTATATCCGTTTTTATTTTATATAAAATAAACCAGCTGACAGATACTCTCTGCCTGCACAAAGAAATTCCCGAAGAAAAACAGCCGGAGATTTTCAGAACCATTAATGTCCTCGTGACGATTCTGTTAATCTCGTCTTACATAGAAATTTTACTGTCTTAGATAGACTTCTCAAAATATCAGACTGTTGGGCGTATAAAAGAACTCATAACCGTTTGTTGACGGCGAAGCGCCTAATCACAACCCGGAGGACAGAACATGACAACAGCCTGCCGGGTTCCCTGCTCTCTTATTATACAACTTTGCTGCCTCTCCGTCCGAAATTCTTCTTTTTACTGCCCTCACCATGGTCCCATGCATTTTCCCTGGTGCAAACGGCTTATTTTTCAGCCCAATACACATAAAAGGGAATTAAATTTTTGTGCTCATACCAAATTATGATATAGTAATTCTTGTGATTAAAACTATTTGGACAAATTATGAGGAGTGTTTAATATGAAAAAGTGGTTACTCTCTCTGGCGCTGATTATTGCAATCGCCGGACTGACAGCTTGCGGTGATAAATCTGATACTGTTGTAGAAACAAAACATGGCAATATAACACAAAACGATTTTTATGATGAAATGAAAAAATCAGTGGGCCCTCAAGTGCTGCTAAACTTAATTTACAGCACCATTCTTCCTGAAAAATATGAAGTAGATAAAAAAGAATTCGATGAAAAATACGAACAGTTCAGATCCTTATACGGAGAAAATTACGAGGTTGTTCTGGCACAAGCAGGGCTAACCGATAAAGATATTAAACGCAGCATTGAACTGGATTTGCTCATCAGCGAGGTTGAGAAAAAAGCCATCAAGAATATTAAAGTAACTGATGAAGAAATTAAAGAGTATTACGATGACAACTATCCGCAAATTCATGCCCGCCATATCCTCGTTGAGGATAAAGAAACCGCCGAAGAGATTAAGAAAAAGCTGGAAAACGGTGAGAAATTTGAAGAACTTGCCAAAGAATATTCCACTGACACGGGCTCTGCACAAAATGGCGGCGACCTGGATTGGTTCGGTCCGGGCAAAATGGTGAAGGAATTCTCTGACGTGGCCTTCAGTTTGGAAAAGAACGAAATCAGCGATCCTGTGGAAACACAATACGGCTTCCATATCATCCAAGTTCTTGATAAAAAGAAGAAGCCAAAATTAGAAGATGTCAAAAAAGAAATCACCGATGAACTTAAGCAGCAAAAATATGAAAACAACCCTGAAATCCTCGATGAAGCCTTGAAAAAAGAAATGGAAGAAGCAGGGGTAAAAATCAAAGACAAAAAATTAAAGAAACTAATTGAACAATAAAACATCCATATAAAGAAAAAATGGGTTCTTAACCGGAACCCATTTTTTCATATTGGATGGATTTCACTTTTTTGCGCCGTTCTTTTTCTTCTTCCATCCGTTTGATATAAATTTCCCCTTCCTTCTCGATATCTTCCTTTTCCGCCAGCCTTTCCTCTTTGCCAGTTTTTACGGCCATCAAAGCACTGAAAATGATTCCGAACACGACAAAATATATCCAAATTGGGATATCCATTATTCCCTTCACCTCTCCCCGTCAAATCGTACAAGCTTTATTTGTAAAAATGTATGCCGGTAAAAAAGAAATATGTCTTTTAAAAAAGGAAAGCACATCTGAAAATGATTCCCGGATTCGTCGGGAAAGAACTGCCCAAAGTGGGACTTAGCTTCTCAATACGGGAAGAAATTTCTGTATCCACTGTCTAAAAAAGCGGTATCAGGACTAAAAATGAGAGCAGATGGACTAACAAAGTCCCATTTGTAATTCATTCCACCCAAAACTGGCTGCAATATGCAATACTGGAGACCAAACAGCGCATTTGGATGAAACAACGGGCAATCATTTTGCCCGCTTTTTTGTTTTCTCAACATATCACTGAATGAGTATCCGCCGCCGATTATCGCGGCAATCCGTATGCGGCCGCATTAATTTTATAATATTCAAACCCGTTTAAGGGGCACGCCCGCCGTGCCATTGACCTGTTTTCCCTTCAGTCATCCATCAAATTGGCCAACTTGCCTGTCTATCATTCAGCCGCACCCCTCTCATAATCTATTCTTATTTATGAAAGGTTGGTTTATAGAAGGAGCGATTATCAAGAGCAAAAATTCTTTCGGTAAATTCGCCTGGCTTAACACGCTCCAGGGCTCTGTCAAGCATATTCATTTTGGCATCAATATTATCAATATAATGAAGAATTTCCGCTTCCTTAATTAGCGGCGGCTTCGGACTTCCCCATTCAGCCTTCCCATGGTGACTTAAAATCATATGCTTCAGAATAAGAACCTCTTCACCTTTAATTCCAAGCTCATCTGCTGCTTTTTGTATTTCTGATACCATAATCGTAATATGTCCGAGCAAATTCCCTTCCAAAGTATATGTCGTTGAAACAGGGCCGGACAGTTCAGTCACTTTACCCAGATCATGGAGAATGACCCCGGCATAAAGAAGATCGCGGTCAAGGCTCGGATACAAGTCTGCAATGGCTTTAGCCAAATCAAGCATGCTGACGACATGATAAGCCAATCCGGATACATACTCATGATGGTTCTTAGACGCAGCCGGAAACTCCAGAAAAGGGTCTTTGTATTTTTTTAACAAATAACGGGTGATTCTTTGGATATTTGGATTTTTCATTGCAAAAATATATTGGGTGATCCGATCAATCATTTCCTCTTTACTGAGAGGCGCGGTTACCATGAAATCTGACAAATTGACGGGATCCTCCGGTGTCGCTGGACGGATCTGCCTTAGCCTTAATTGATTCCTTCCCCGGAAACTTTGAATGTCCCCGCTCACCTTGACAATCACTTCCGGGCGGTAATTAAGTTCATCCTCTTCTGAGGCATCCCAAAGCTTGGCTTCCATCTCCCCGCTCTTATCCTGAAGAATCAGGGTTAAAAAAGGTTTTCCGTTACTGGCAATTCCTTTTACCGAACTTTTTATCAGCAAAAATTGTTCGACTTGTTCTCCCACATCATAAAAAACAATTCCTTTTTTCATCCGCTTACTCTCCCTTCACTGGCAATCGTATGTTGCTGAAAAACTCCCGCGGAGACAAATCCGGTTATTTTTCAGTAAGACGGCCGTTCTCTTCCCTCTTCCAGCTTGATAATCATTTGTTCTGTAAAATAAGGAAGAAAATGGTCATGACAAGTAAAAAACATAATTTGATTATCTTTGATTTTTCTCAAAAGCTCAATCGCTCTTTCTGCCCGATTTTTGTCAAAATTAACAAAGCTGTCATCAATGATGATTGGAAAAGGCAATTTTTTGTAAATCGTTGCAGTCAGAGCCAGTCTTAATGCAACATAGACCTGCTCGGCGGTAGCCTGGCTCAATTCATTCGCTTCAAAACGGAGTCCATCCTTTCTTTCCAATAAAAACCCGCTGCTGTCTTTTTTAGG
>JANWJP010000162.1 GCA_025451895.1 Robertmurraya sp. | reverse complement strand
GGTAATTGGATTTTTGGAGGCTTTATATTATCAGGTCACAGTATTTTCAAGTTATACATCTATAATGTTCTTTTTCGTTCTTTTTCTGTTCAGTTGCAGCCTTGGCTCTTGATGACGACGGTTCACAAAGATTTTCTTAGACAGTAAAAATATACCATAGCCCATTGATACGCTTAGAGTATTTAAGATTACATCATCAATATCAGGACTGCGTCCAATGAAGAATTGAATCATTTCAATCAGACATGTGACGCTGAAACCCAACCAAAAAATTTTTTTGAAAGAGTTCCATCTTTTCCAAATCAGCGGAACAAAGAAGCCGATTGGCAGAAATAAAAGCATATTTGCCGTGATATTTAGAAGGGAGAGACTCTCCCAGTCGCTTATGTTTTCATTATAAGTAAAGAAGTATTGGTATAGTGTATAAAAAGGGATTAAGTTGACTTCTGCGTTTTCATTCGACAAATATATTTCAAACAAGAATTCACCTGTATTACTATCAGTGGCCATATTAAATCTGGGAATGATCGTTTGTGAGGCTAATCCAACAAGATACAGGGCGAAAATTGCAAGAATTGCTTCATTTAATAGTTTGATTTTCTTTTTTGATTTTTAATAAAAATAAATCTGCCTGTTAAATAAAATGGAAATGCTATTACCATATATAGCAACATTTCCTGTATATATATATCATGATCAGACTCATTTTTTTCCTCCATACTACATTGAAGTGCCATATCTTGCACAAGCCTTGACAAAGTAAGAACATTGAAGGAACTATTTAAATTCTTAGTTTATAAATATTGTAACTTTTCGCAGAAATATATAAATGCATACAAACTCCCAATTTAGAAAGGTGCAAAATAGGTTTAATATATTGTAAACAGGTACTTATAATCAGGATTTTCCTGTTTTTTACTTGCTGTAATACTCAATGAATTAGAATGCAGGATTAGCGCTAATTCTGTTTTATGCCTATTTCTTTCATAGAGATATATTTCTGTGGAAAGTTCCCCGCTTGTATATTTGCCGGCTAAACCCATAGATGTTTTCTGCCGTTCGTTATGGGAATTTAAAGAGCTATGATTAGTGCATTCTTATTTGAAGATAATTTAAATAGAAAAATGATTTGCGGTAACTAAAACATAAAAAACCTTGACAAATCAGCTTTAATGACTGATTCACCAAGGTTTAAAGCGTCCCAGGAGGGAATTGAACCCCCGACCTACAGCTTAGGAGGCTGTCGCTCTATCCTACTGAGCTACTGGGACAAAATATGAAATATTCATGGAATCCGAATCCGGATGGGCAAGATGCCGGCCGGTTTTGGCCTTTCAATGTTAATTCCCGCTGCAAAAAATGTCAGTTTACCGGCTGAGTACATTAGTAATTAAACAAAGCACTAATAATTATATTAAATTCCAGTAAAAGATCAAGTGGTAAAAAAAGAAAGTACTGTCACAGAGCAGTGGAAATGTTAGAATAGTGGGGGAAAAGAATTCACAGGCAATAGGTCTTTTACCGGAAATGTGCGGGTTTTCAAGATAAAATATATCGTTTACCCTTCGGCACGGCTGTACTTATTATATTCAGGCAATTATTGGGAGCGCCTGTTCGAGTTCTTGAACCTGTGATAAGATAATTGAGGGAAATGTCCATTTTAAAAGGTAAGAAAATTGTGAAAACAATAATTTCCATTTCTTATTTTTAAGTTCATTAAGTTCAATAGATAACAAAAAGGAGATAAATATGAACTACAATCATTATCATCCAATGATTACAGATATTATCCGCAATATCGAACAGGTTATGGTCGGGAAGCGGAATGTCGCCGAGCTAAGTGTTGTTGCCCTTCTTGCCGGGGGACATGTTCTTCTCGAGGACGTTCCGGGGGTCGGAAAGACCATGATGGTTCGCGCTCTGGCTAAATCGGTCGGGGCCAAATTCAAGCGAATCCAGTTTACCCCGGATTTGTTGCCGTCTGATGTCACCGGTGTTTCCATATATAATCCGAAGACAATGGATTTTGAATTCCGGCCGGGGCCTATTATGGGAAATATCATTTTGGCTGATGAAATCAACCGGACTTCACCAAAAACACAGGCGGCCCTCCTTGAAGGGATGGAGGAAAACAGCATTACAGTGGACGGGATTACACATAAATTGGAAAAGCCGTTCTTCGTCATGGCGACACAAAATCCGATTGAATATGAAGGAACATATCCGCTTCCGGAAGCGCAGCTGGACCGTTTTCTTTTAAAAATGAAAATGGGCTATCCAACGGCTGAGGAGGAAATTGAGGTATTAAGCCGTACCCAAAGGAGGAGGCCGATTGAAGAGATCGAGCCGGTGATCACTTTGGATGAACTTCGAAAGCTGCAAGAAGATGTCAAAGAAACGATCGTTGACGATACATTGAAACGGTATATCGTTGACATTGCCAATATAACAAGAACGGACAAGGATGTTTATTTGGGAGTCAGTCCGCGCGGATCCATTTCATTAATGAAGGCGGCGCAGGCGTATGCCTTTATGAATGGCCGGGATTATTGTTTGCCTGATGACATTCAATATTTGGCGCCGTATGTTTTTTCGCACCGGATTATTTTAAAATCGGAGGCAAAATTCAGGGGTATCACTGCTGATGAAGTGGTGTACCGCGCAATATCAACGGTGCCTGTGCCCGTTCGAAGGTAAGTGAAATTTATGAAGAAATTTTTAAAGCAGATATGGAAGCTTCTTCTTTTATTAATTTTTTTGGCGGCGGCATTTTCGTATGCCATGTTTCAGGGGGGATTTGTAAGCTGGTTTTTGTTTTACAGCTTTTTTCCCTTTGCGCTCTATGCATTATTGCTTGTTTTTTATCCGCTGAAAAGTTTTTCTGTGGAAAGAAGTTTTTCAAAAACAGAGCTGGCAGCGGGGGAAGAGGTCGTTGTAAAACTGACATTGACGCGGAAAATTCCTTATTTTCCGTTGTTTTATATTGTTGTTGAGGATCTTTTCAGCGGCGGCACAACGTCCATGTTGAAGAACGGTTCGAAAAAAATGATTGTATACCCGTGGTTTAAGAGAAAGATCGAACTGGAATATAAGATTGAATTTCTGCCGAGGGGAGAGCATACTTTTCATTCGCTGATTCTTAAAACAAGTGACCCTTTTGCATTAATAGAAAAGGAGACTGCCATTCCCGTTGCCGATCAAATTCTGGTATATCCTTTCTATGAAAATATTTTTCCCCGTGTCCACTCGAGCAGTGATGACCAGGCAACGGTTTCCTCGTCGGAAAGAAGCCTGAGGGATACGACGATGGCAACCGGCGTGCGGGAGTATCAGCCGGGTGACCGTTTTTCATGGATTAACTGGAAGGCGACAGCCAGACGGAACCGGATGATGACGAAGGAATTTGAACAGCGCAGATCTTTTGATGTCCTCGTTGTCATGGATTGTACGCCGTCAGCAAACTTTGAGGCGGTTGTTTCTTTTACGGCTTCCGTGATAAGAGGAATGCTGAGAGAGGGACTGCAGGTCGGACTGTTGACCAATCAGGCAGGGGAGGAACGTTTTCCTGTTTCAGGCGGAGAAAGTCATGAACGCGAGATATTCCGCTATTTGGCAAGAGTGGAAGCAGACGGTGATATTCCGCTTGAACAACTGGCCGCGGAAGAACATTCGCCTGGAAAAAATGCCATCCTGATGCTGGTGACCTCTCAGGAGCCGCGGACAAATATGCTCCCGGAGAAAGCGGTCAGGCAATTATACAATCATGGCAACGTTTATATTTTTATCGTCCGGGATGAAAACGAGCCCGGGGAAATGCGCCCGTCATTTAAGGAAAAGGGTGTTAATATCATCTCCGTAAGGACAGGTCATTTTGCAGAAGCGTTTTCGGAGGTGAAAACCAGATGAATCGGACAGCCCTAAACTATACAACTTTGTTATTATATGTTTTCGGATTTCTCCTCCTTTTAGAATGGATGTATCCTGTAGAACAATTAACGGATACCGGGAATATATGGGTTTTTATGCTCTACCTGCTGCTGGCTTTGGCTTTTTCCTATTTCCAGGTTGGTCTTTTATATCGTGTTCTTGTCAAAACCGGTTATGTTTTGTTTGCATTGCATTATTTATATTTTGTAGAGCCATTTTTCAGTTTCGGATGGCTGCCGGTATTGTTAAGTGATTTTGCGGCCAATATCCAGCATCTTGTTTTATTTCGCTGGGACCAGCTTAGCAATATATTCCGGAGTATCCTGTTTTTCATTTTGATCGGGCTGATGGCTTATTTAATGAAATATTGGCTCGTCGTCCAAAGGCGGATATTGGTTTTCTTCATAATGACATTGATATATGTTACCGTTCTGGATACTTTTACTGTTTATGATGCATCGGCGGCGATCATCCGCACGGTTATTATCGGATTTCTTCTTATGGGAATCCTGACTTTCTTGAGGGTTGTGGAAAAAGAAAGAATTGCCATGCCGCCGGCAAGAGCGAATATGAAGGGATGGATCCTTCCGTTCGTTTTTCTTATTGCTGCCAGTACTTTTTTTGCCTATGTCATACCAAAATCTGAGCCGAGATGGCCGGATCCTGTTCCATATATTGAGTCGTTCGTCACCGGGATAAGGGACGGCACCTGGAGTCAGGGAACGGGTTTTGGAACGGACGATTCCAGGCTGGGCGGACCGTTCCGGGGCGATGACCGGGTGGTTTACGTTACAAAATCAACATTGTCCCATTATTGGCGCGTCGAAACAAAGGATGTTTACACAGGGAAAGGGTGGGTATCATCGCGGGAAACCGTGAATTTTCCACTTCAAAACTTTGCTGTCCCCTTTTACCCTTATTCAGAAAGAATTTTTGCAAAAGAAAATCATATGGCGACGATTGAAGCTAAGACCAAGGCTTCTCATCTTATATACCCTGCCGGAGTGCGGAGAATCTCTTCTCAGGAAGATCTTTCCTTTCATGTGGACATAAGTTTGGAAAAAATTCATTCGCAACGGGCGGGGAAAAAGGCTGCTCCAGGCCATTATGAGGTTTACTATAATATTCCGGATATTAATGTAAACAAGCTGAAGAGTCTGCGGGATATCAATCTCCGGTATTTGGACGGAAGATTTTTGGAGCGTTACACGCAACTTCCCGACAGCCTTCCCCAAAGAGTGAAAGAGCTTGCTCACGAATTAACAGCCGGACATTCGGCCTTGTATGACAAAGTGAAGGCAGTTGAAAATTATTTTAAAACATCCGGTTTTGTTTACGAGCAGACCGATGTGGAGACTCCGGGATTGAATGATGATTACGTGGACCAATTTCTTTTCGAGACAAAAAGAGGCTATTGCGATAATTTTTCTACTTCGATGATTGTGCTTTTGAGGTCTGCCGGGATCCCTGCACGCTGGGTGAAAGGCTACACGGAAGGGGAGTTCCGCAGATTTGATGAGCAGGGATTGCAGGAGCGTGAAATTACTAATAATAACGCCCATTCCTGGGTAGAGGTGTACTTTCCGGATATTGGCTGGATTCCTTTTGAACCGACAATAAGCTTTACCGGAAATCCCCGCCTCCAGGGAGAGGAGTTTTCCGAACCTGTTGAGGAGGAGCCGGAAGTACCGGAGGAAAATGGGGAAGAGGCTCCTGAAGAAGAACCGCTGGAACCGGCCGTTGATGAAAACTCTGGAGAAAGTTCCGCAGAACAGGGCGGACGGGACAACAAGGCTCATTTTATTAACATCGCCAAGGCGGTGTTAGCAGGCGCAGCCGGAATTCTGATCATTACGGGTCTGGTCCTCTTTTTTACAAGAAAGAAATGGCTTCCGTATTACTATATTTCCCGGTTTAAGAAAAAGAATGATAACGAAGCCTTTTTGGCTGCTTATCAGGTTTTATTAAAACAACTGGAAAGATGCGGTATAAAAAGAAGACCGGAACAGACGCTGAGAGAATATGCACAGTCGGTGGACCTGAAATTTTCAACAACAGAAATGAGCATGATCACAAGTTATTATGAGCATTATTTATATAAAGGAGTTCTCGGAGAAAACACCTGGCAGCGCACACGGGAAGCATGGGAACGAATGATGAAAACAATAGCTTGACCGGAAATTCGACATATTGTTAAAATATCACTGAAAATAGTCGAAAGTTCGTCATTTTCAACCTTATTTCCGAATGAAACTCATAATATTTATGTGGATCTTTCGGAAAATGGTGCCTCAAAAAGGTTTGATAATAAAAAGAAGTAATACTTTATGGGAAGCAAGGAAGAAACAGAAATAAATATTTTGACGGGGTGAAAAGGATGACAGGAGTAAATGAGCTTGGGGGTCAGGAAATGATTGTCGTATTGGACTTCGGCAGTCAATACAATCAGTTGATTACAAGAAGAATCCGGGAATTCGGAGTGTACAGCGAACTGCATCCCCATACAATCACAGCAGAAGAAATTATAAAAATGAATGCGAGAGGAGTTATTTTTTCAGGCGGTCCAAACAGTGTACTTGATGAAAATGCGTTTCGTGTGGATGAGAAAATTTTTGAACTAGGGCTGCCAATTTTAGGAATTTGTTACGGAATGCAGGCGATGGCTGTTAAATTGAACGGAAAAGTCGAGCCGGCCGAAAAACGCGAATACGGCAAGACATCTATTCAAGTGCAAAATGAGACAAAGCTTTTTGCAAATGTGCCTAAAGAACAGATTGTCTGGATGAGCCACGGGGATCTTGTTCGGGAAGTTCCGGAAGGTTTCTCGGTCGATGCAACAAGCTCATCTTGTCCGATTGCTGCCATGAGCGATGAAAAACGCAAATTTTATGGCGTTCAATTTCACCCTGAAGTGAAAAATACCCAATACGGAAATGAACTGCTGAAAAATTTCGTTTTTGAGATTTGCGGATGTAAAGGTGATTGGACAGCGGAAAACTTTATTGAAACAGAAATAGAAAAAATCCGCCGCACCGTCGGTGATAAAAAGGTACTATGCGCTCTTAGCGGAGGCGTTGACTCTTCCGTTGTGGCCGTTCTTATTCATAAGGCAATCGGCGACCAGTTAACATGTATTTTCGTTGATCACGGCCTGTTGCGCAAAGGGGAAGCAGAAAGCGTCATGAAAACATTCGCTGAAGGCTTCCGAATGAATGTCATCAAAATTGACGCCAGAGAGCGCTTCTTGAATAAACTTAAAGGTGTTTCGGATCCGGAGAAGAAACGTAAAATCATCGGTAATGAATTTATCTATGTTTTTGACGATGAAGCGAAAAAACTTGAAGGCATTGATTTCTTAGCCCAAGGAACTCTTTATACAGATATTATTGAAAGCGGAACGGCTACTGCCCAAACAATTAAGTCCCATCATAATGTGGGCGGTCTTCCGGAAGACATGGAATTTGAACTGATTGAGCCTTTGAAAACTCTCTTTAAAGACGAGGTTCGCGCTGTTGGAACCGAGCTTGGCATTCCGGATGAAATCGTCTGGAGACAGCCGTTCCCCGGGCCCGGATTGGCCATTCGTGTTCTTGGTGAAGTCACTGAGGAAAAGCTTAAAATTGTCCGTGAATCTGACTATATCCTTCGGGAGGAAATTAAGAAGGCCGGATTGGACAGGGAGATTTGGCAATACTTCACGGTTCTCCCGAATATACGAAGCGTAGGGGTAAAGGGAGACGCCCGCACCTACGATCATACGATTGGAATCCGCGCCGTAACATCCGTGGACGGTATGACATCAGACTGGGCAAGAATCCCTTGGGATGTGCTCGAAGTGATTTCAACGCGAATTTGTAATGAAGTGCCTCATGTAAACAGAGTTGTGTACGATATTACAAGCAAACCGCCTGCTACTATTGAGTGGGAGTAAGGAAAGTTCCCCGCATACCCTCTTGTTTAGGGTTGCGGGGTTTATTTTTTGCGGTAGAAGCTACCGTGAAAGCGTGGATTGAATTTGTTCCGGTTCTATGCCCGTCACTTACATAATATGACTGCTTAATCTTACGTGCTGCAGGCTTGTAACGATCAACTGTTTTATTCGGAAAATCTCTCTTACTATTTTTAGTAAGTTATCTTATCCCCTTTTAAATCTATTGCCTCTATGTACAGTTTTGTGAAAATTGCCTTCTAAATAACGAAAAAGAAGTGTTATGAAATTCTATTAAAGAAATTTTTGTTAATACGTGAAGCAACGGAAAAACAATATGTTAAAAAAGTAATATTTCTTCTGAATACAAACTCATAAAAATATTCGGGTTTAATAAAATTTGAGCCAATTCCGATACTGGAAACCGTATACAAACCTTGTTCTGCCAAGATACGAATGATTAGTTCCGTTATTTGAAAAATGTTCGTTTTTCTTATTGACGGAGGTTAAATCAGTTGATAAACTACGTATGGACACATTGATTATATTTTACTCGTATAATTTTGAGGATATGGCTCAAGAGTTTCTACCAAACCGCCGTAAATGGTTTGACTACGAGGAGAGCAATTCAGCCGAACTTTTTATTTTTTATTTAAATTTTCTAGCTGGAAATGTTGCATCCTAATAGTCGATGAGTACGTTCCGGAAGGGTTTTTCAGGCCATGCAAACCCAAGTGTTAAATAAAGCCCTTTTTGGGGACAATCTCGATTTGGTAGATACTGGCTAAATCATACTAGGAGGAAAAAGGGATGAAAAAGTATTTCCAGTTTGAAGAGCTAGGAACTAATTATCGTCGCGAAATAATTGGGGGGCTTACAACGTTCCTGGCAATGGCTTATATTTTGGCAGTAAACCCTAATACGCTTACCCTGGCAAACATTACGGATCTTCCTGCGGCTTTGCGAATGGATTATGGTGCAGTATTTACAGCTACGGCTTTATCAGCAGCTGTCGGTTCTATTATTATGGGATTACTCGGAAAGTACCCGATAGCGTTGGCACCCGGGCTTGGCTTGAATGCATTTTTTGCGTATACGGTTGTACTGGCCAACGGCAGTCCGTGGGAGCATGCATTGGCAGCAGTTTTTGTATCCGGAGTATTCTTTTTAATTCTGACTTTGACGGGACTTCGAGAATTGCTTATTAATGCTATTCCGCTGGAACTGAAATTGGCGGTCGGTGCAGGGATCGGATTGTTTATTGCTTTCATCGGTCTTCAATCAGCCGGTATTATCGTGGAC
The DNA here is from genome assembly GCA_025451895.1 of Robertmurraya sp. Classification (GTDB taxonomy): domain Bacteria; phylum Bacillota; class Bacilli; order Bacillales; family Cytobacillaceae; genus CALKIU01. The sequence continues at coordinate 807 of JANWJP010000162.1, read as the reverse complement.
GACCCCAATACGCTTGTAGCCCTTAGTGACCTTACAGATCCGAATACCTTATTGGCTATTTTCGGATTGATCGTAACAGTTATATTAATGGTAAAAGGAGTAAAGGCCGGCGTATTCTTCGGGATGATCATTACCGCAGTTGTAGGTATGTTTGTTGGTTTAATTGAAGTTCCTACAGCTGTTGTTTCTAAAGCCCCGAGTGTTGCTCCGACATTCGGTGCGTTGTTCGGCGCATTTAGTGATCCTGCGTTTTATACTTTATCGATGCTTGGCACGATCTTGACGTTTTTGTTTGTGGATTTCTTTGACAATGCAGGGACTCTTGTTGCAGTTGCTAACCAAGCCGGATTTGTAAAAGACAACAAACTTCCAAGAGCAGGCAGAGCGTTGATATCTGACTCTATTGCTTCTATTACAGGTTCTATTTTAGGTACTTCTACGGTTACTTCATATGTAGAATCATCAACAGGAGTTGCCGCCGGTGCAAGAACAGGGTTTGCTTCTCTTGTGACTGCAGCATGTTTTGTTTTAGCGCTGTTCTTTTTCCCGTTATTATCTGTAATTACTCCCGCTGTAACAGCACCTGCTTTAATTATTGTAGGAGTTTTAATGGCTGGAAGCATTCGCGGGATTGAATGGAATAAATTTGAAATTGCAGTGCCTGCATTTTTCACAATGGCTTCGATGCCTCTTACTTACAGCATTGCAACAGGTATTGCCGTTGGTTTTGTTTTCTATCCGATAACCATGATATTCAAAAAGCGGTTAAAAGAAATTCATCCGATTATGTATTTCTTCTGTGTTATT
>JANWJP010000161.1 GCA_025451895.1 Robertmurraya sp. | reverse complement strand
CCATATTTTTTCAAGAAGGTTTGTTTATATTCAAAGACTTCCATCAGACCATTTTCCAGCATGATTATCATACGGTATGGATTTAATTTAAATACTTGCGAAACAGCGATTAGTTCTCCGATGTGTACCTTATCTGATATCTTTTCCACCATTTACTCTCCTTGCAAATCAAATTTCCTTTTTTGAGTCTGTAGCTGAACATTACTAAAAAGCTCCCTCATCCTGAAAACATAAAAATTACGTGAACGTGACCCCGGGAGTCCCATTAGTTAAATTCGGAAGAAATCGCATCGGTGTACCCTCTGGCAGGCTGCAAGTTCCTTAAACAACCGGACTCTTGCCGAATTGCTGCCAACCGGGCAGAACGGCAAACCATCAATTGTGATCCGGCATTTCTCCGTTAAGAGACAGGAGTTTTCTGTATGAAATATTCGCTTTTTCCGTATCATAAAGTATTCACTAAAATAACGGGTTTTATTATGAAACGAAAAAGAAAGCGCCGTAAAATTTTGGCTGTTCATATGAGGCTGGCATGGGAATAAAACATTTTAAATTTGTTAAGGATTAAAAAGAGGAGGTGTTTATCTTGGCTCAAGATGTACTTTGTGAAGTAAGCAACTGTAAATACTGGGATGATGGAAATAAATGCAGTGCTGATTCCATTTACGTAGTCAGCCACAAAGGAAAACACGCATCAGACAGCAAAGAAACCGACTGCAAAACTTTCGTTCCTGAAATGTAAAAAGCGGAACAAGGGGCTTTCCCTGTCCCGCGGGGGTACGGAGTACATTGTATATTGTTTCTGAGCACAGACATATGCAAAAAGACAGGCGCACCATTTCAACGGCTCATGAACTGAATCTGCTGCTGGGGCGGGCGCCTGTCCCAATCATTTACTTAGTTTGACCCGGTTTTTTTGGTGCAGAGCAAAATATTCGTACTGCTTATATAATGAATGGAATTTTCCCCGGTAGTTTTTTTTCCATGGTTTTTTCTTTCCGCAAAAATGCAGGATCACTGTATTTTTGAAAATAAAATCGAGGTCCCATGTTCCGTCATTTTTCATTTTGTAATAATGGTAATAACGCACATCATAATTATAAAGTTTTTCATCCAACGTTTTTATTTGCTTGGAAAAGAGGACATTGAGAACGTCCTGATCCGGCAAAATTAATTTTGATTGATTCTCTTTTACAAAACTGAAAATAGTGTTCTTATCAATGGTTTTCCGCTGAAGTTCCAAATTCATTAACAGAACCCCTGAATTATAATAAGCGTCCATTTCAAAATGATTCAATCTGACTTTATTTACTTCTTTTATGAAAAGCAGGTCATGATAAGCAGCCGCATACAAATATCCTTCCAGATCGGTTTCATATAACTCTCTGATTGGGTTAATCACCAGTATATCCGGATCCAAATAAAGGATTCGATCTAAATCATCCGGCAGTAACTCGTATGCCAGAAGCCGATAATACATTGCTTTGGAATAATGTAAAAGCGTTGGCGCATCAGCAAAATAATTATCATCAATTTCGATGACCTCCAGCCGGTTGCCCTCATTCGAAATATACTCCTCTAAATCAGTCAATTCCCGGCGGCGGAGACTGGAATGAATGAGATAAATTGTGAATGACTCTCCCGGATTATTTATGAAAAGAGATTTAAGCATCACTTTCAAAGGGTTTAAATAATTTGAATCCACAGTCACAAGTATGTTCATGTTCAACCCCCGATCCTGATACATGATGGTATGCCAAAATGTTTTAGCTATGAGCTTTTTAAATGTTTTCTTGCGGAAACAACCGGTCTGCATGTTTCCCCGAACCGGGATAAAGACCTCAAGGAATCTTGAGTACCTGTTGCTTTATGCTCCTGCCCTCTGTAATCTGTAGAAAAGTATTTTCCGGCATTAAAACCGTTACAAAATGCGATGCAGCAATAATTCCCTGCCCACTCCAGGATAAAAAAAGTTGGCATGCATACAACCAATCAACATGTTTCATGTTTTTTCTGTTTAGAGACAACCAGGCTCCATGTTCAGCCATTCATTTTGCACCCAAAAGACCAAAAAACTCTGTGTATTATAGTTTCATCAGCCTCTTTTTCAGATATCCATAAATGATATACCCAAAAGACCAAAAAACTTAAGACGTTCATCACCTGAAAATGAATGATCAACCATACATTAAAAAACCTTACCTGGAACTCCAATCTGCATTCAACTGACGGACAAAGCAGTGATAAGGAAAGAAGCGATTTTTTTCTGGGCTTCCCTGGGCAAGCGCTCAACGGAGTTCATATGCTCACTGGCAAGGTTCATCACCTCGATACTTACATGCTTCGGTGTATCTTTTAAAAACAAGCCAACTACAGCACCGGCAAATATAGTAATCTTTGTGATGTCCTTACCCACATGATTCAGCAACTGAATAATATTTTCTAATTTTGTTTTATTGGTATATTTTGCATAAATTACGAAAAGAGCCACGACATACGCTGCCAATACGGTCTTATTTTTAATTGAAGGCATTTTATCCAAAATCTGTTGGAAAATGAGATTTGGATTCCCGGAGTCTGACTTTTTCAAGATCTTTAACAGTTCTTCTGCGGTTTGCTCCCATTCCTCCTCACTGATATCCCCGTCTGAAGCTTTTTTAAGAATGAGATATGCCTCTTCTGTCGGCGAATACACGACTAGTGAGCGGCCTGTTTCACTTTTGTTTACAACATACTCCTTTTTGAGCAACTTCATTTTCTCAAGCTGTTTCACCATATCATATGCAGTCCACTTACTCACTCCAATCGTTTTCGCCAATGCTTCATAATGCACAGGAAGTGATGATCTTTCATATAAATCCATCAATTGTTCCAAAAACTGCTTTCTCCTGCTTGTCAAAATCATTGTACTTCCCCCAAAAAATCCCTGTTAATTTAATATAAAAACAACACTGCACAAGTGTCAACCCGGGGAAAAAAGGGCTTTATTCACGCACAAATCTGGCTATTAAACTTTTCATAAAAAATTACTCTCCCTAACGAAATCATTAGCACATATCCGAAAGCACGAAAACCTGCCCTAAATTCCCGAAATGCAATAAGCGGGACAAGGGTTCCCTTGTCCCGCCAGAGTACGGAGTACCTTGTATTATATCTGACTAAAACGTATGCGTCAGGACGGGCAGAACCATTCAAGGAATATTTTAAATTATCCAATTTTGGGAAAGGGTACCTGTCCCCATGACTCACTCATCCTTCTTTCGCTTTTTACGTGTTAATGACAGTCCCCCAAATCCGCTAATAATGGCAATGTAAAATCCGAAATCATACCACCAGCCTGTATTTGCAGTTTCATAAACTCTTATGTGGTCATTAAAAAACCCGGCAATCAACGAAATAGGCGCAATCCATCCATGCCAAATCCCCCATAAAAATCCGGCCGGTTTATCCGGTGTATGTGAACCATCTCCCGGCACACATCCCGTCAATGCCAGTAAAATAAAAGCAGCTAGCAGCGCAAAAACAAAAATTCTTTTTTTCAACGAAACACACTCCTTTCTGAATGACATACAAAATTATTAAACTAGACCACTTAAACAACCGTTCAATCTCCCGGTAAAATTTAACCCGAAACTTATTCATTTCACAAAAAGCCGTTCAAGCTTTGACAGTTACAACTATGGCACTGTTTGAAAAAGTTGCTTTCCAATTCCCTCTTTAAAACATACCGGAACCAGGTTTTTATTTGTGAGAAAAAAATCCTTATCATTCTGGAAATAAAAAGATCTTAGTGCTTTAATTTTATACGATTTGAAGGTTTTCTGTATACAAAAGATAATCCGGTCTTCACTTGTTGGGAAAAACAGTCCCATCCTTAATATCTCTGCTTAAATATCCATGTAACCATCCATATTTCACAGAACAGAGAAAAAGTCTTTAACAAGCCAGACTCTTCATCTTCGTTCCGTCTTCTTTCATATATAATAGAACAAGCCGAATCTGCAGACCCCCACCCCTGCTGATTGAAATGCAATTTTATTTATTCTCAGATTAATTCACTCTGAGCCGGTTCCTATATGGGTAATTGCAAATTTTTACAACAAAAAAGATGGCCCCAGCCGAAGCTAAGACCATCCTACAGAAAAATTTATTTATCAATTAAGCCCACTTCCAGCAAAAAGTCTCTGGCTACTTTATCAGGCGCCTGATTCAAACCATCGGCCTTATAGTTTAATTCCCGCATAACGTCATCATTCAATACTTTTGCCAACTCATTAATAAGTTCAACGATTTCAGGGTGTTTTTCTGCAACCTCACCCCTGATAAGCGGAACAGCGTAGTAAGGCGGGAAGAAATACCGGTCATCTTCTAACACAACCAAATTAAATTCAGCCAGCAATCCATCTGTGGCAAAGGCATTAATCACCTGAACTTCATCTTTTTCGAGAGCAGTATATCGCAACCCTCCGTCAACCGCTTCCGATCCGGCAAAATTCATCCGGTAGGTTTTTATTAACCCTTTAAGCCCGTCCTCACGGTTCATAAATTCAATTGTCGCTCCAATGCGCAATTCATTGCTTGCCCCGGCCAAATCGGAGAAGGTTTTCAGTCCGTATTTTTCTGCAATGTCCGGTCTCACCGCCAATGTATACGTATTATTAAAGCCCAAATTGGCAAGGGTTTTAATGTTATATCTGTCTAAAAGTTGGTCATGAACGACTTCATATACTTCATCCGGGTGCGTCATTACTTCATTTTTGAGAACGTCAATCAATAACGTTCCGGTATAATCAACATACATATCAATTTCCCCGGCTTTTAATGCTTCAAACGCAGCTTGTGTGCCGCCAAGATTTAAATCTCTTCTTACATGAAGGTCTGTATTTTCCTCTATCAATTCAGCAACCATATTCCCGATGATTAATTGCTCCGTGAAGTTTTTGGAGCCAATCGAAATGGTTTCTTCTTTTTCTCCAAAAGAAGAATAGACTCCATATCCAATGAGAGCGGCAACAAAAACAGCGGCAGCTGATAACCAAACTCGTCTTCTCCTTCTGCGGCGCATCACGCCTGCAGCGCTCATGTCCAAGTTTTTCTTATTAGTGTAAGATATTTTTTTCTCAAAAATACCAACCAAATAATCTATTAAAAGCGCCAGAATACATGCGGGGATTGCTCCGGCCAGAATCATATTATTATCGACAGTCGCAACACCTGAATAAACGAGAAATCCAAGTCCGCCTGCACCGATAAAAGCGGCTATGGTCATTAAACCGACCGCCGTTACTGCGGCAATGCGGACACCGGCCATTATCACGGGCATGGCAAGAGGCAATTGAATTTTCGCCATGATTTGACCATTGGTAAGCCCGATTCCCCGCGCAGCTTCCATAATATCCCGGTCCATATTTGTCAGGCCCGTGTATGTGTTTTTCACAATCGGAAGGAGCGAATAGAGAACAACCATCACTATAGCCGGTTTACTTCCAATCCCTATTAAAGGAATTAAAAATCCGAGCATGGCCAAACTCGGCACAGCTTGGACCACATTGGCAAATCCGATAATCAGTTTGGCTAAATGCTTTGTCCGCGAAATCATAATACCGAGGGGAACACCTATCACCGCGGCAATTCCCACCGCAAACACCGTTAAATAAATATGCTGCCATAGGAGCGACAGAATCCGGTCAGAATTTACAGCAACATAATTCACAAACTCTGCCATTAAAATTCCACCTCCATATCAATCAATTGATTGCTCAAAGCTGCAAGGATGCTGCTTCGTGTAATTAAACCTGCAAGCTTTCCGGAGGTATCAACAACCGGCATATAGCCGACTTTTTTTCGATTCATCACTTCTAAAACTGTAACCAAACTGTCGTTTTTCGCAACTGTTAATACGTTCCGTTCCATGATTTCTTCGATGGACCGGTTCCTGTCCTCCAACTGGATTCGTTTTAAAGTGATGAGTCCGATTAATTCTTCTTCTTTGTTTGTCACCATCAGACTGTCCACTTTATTTTCCGCCATAATTTCAATTGCCTGCAATACGTTGCGCCTTGGAGACACTTTTACCGGATTTTGAATCATAATATCTTCCGCTTTTATCACTTCCGGATTATTCCAAACCCGCTTTTTGCCGATAAAATCAGCCACAAATTCGCTGGCCGGGTTTTTCAACAAGTTTTCCGGCGTATCGTACTGAACAATTTTCCCTTTATTGATAATGCAAATTTTATCAGCGATTTTATAAGCTTCATCCATATCGTGGGTAACAAAGATGATTGTTTTTTGCAGATCTTGCTGCATATTAAACAGTTCTTCCTGGAGGGAGTTTCTTGTAATGGGATCTAATGCACTGAAGGGTTCGTCCATTAAAATAATGTCCGAATCAGTAGAAAAGGCTCTTGCCACACCAACTCTTTGCTGCTGGCCGCCACTTAACTCTCTTGGAAAACGGTACATATACTCATCCGGATCCAAACCTACCAATTTGAGCAAGCGGACCGTTTTTTCCTCAATGGCCTCCGGCGCTTCTCCTTTGACTTTTGGAATAATTTCCAGATTTTCTTTAATGGACATATGAGGAAAAAGACCGACATTCTGGATCACATAACCAATATTTCTCCGAAGTTGTATCGGATCTTCCTTGGTAATGTCTTTCCCTTTGACATAGATTTTTCCGCTGGTCGGTTCAATGAGCCTGTTAATCATTTTTAAGAGAGTGGTTTTTCCGCAACCGCTGGGTCCTATAAAAACGACTAATTCACCAGGCTGAATTTCCAGGTTAAAGTGGTCAATGACTGTTGTATCACCGTATTTCTTAACGATATTTTCGAATTTAATCATAGGTTTCCTCCCCTCTCTATAAGTACCAACTTTATACTATCATAGAGGTTGTTACTTTCTCAATAAAATAATTTTCTGCTAATTTCCTTGTTATAAAAGGATTGGAAAACAAGTTTTCTTATATTATGAAAGCATGTGATAAAATATGATTTAATACGACTATTGTTTAAAGGATGAACGTGATGAAATCCGAAACTCATATGCCCATCTATCAAATTATTGCCCTCGATATGGCCAACCGCATATACGACGGTGAATTCCGGGAAGGAGAAAAAATTTACGGACGTTCCACCTTGGCCGGGGAATACAATGTTTCACCTGAGACAATCCGCAAATCGATAAAAATTTTGGAAGACTTAAACATTGTCAAATCGGAAAAGGGAAGCGGAGTCATTATTTCCTCCCGGAAAAATGCATTAACATTTATCCGCCGTTTTTCCGACATGAAAAGTTTGAAGGAACTGGAGCAAGAAGCACGGGCACTCATCGAAGAACGGGCAAGGCTTGATAAGAAGTTAACCGAGACGATTACGAAAATTCTCCATTACACCGGAGCTTTACGAAATACAAATCCCCTTTCCCCGGTAGAAGCTGAAATTACTGAAAACTGCCGGTATATTGGAAAAACTGTTGGAGAAGTAAAGTTTTGGGAGAATACAGGAGGAACGATTGTCGCTATTAAAAGAAAAGGCAAACTGATTCTTTCACCCGGACCTCATGCAACTTTTGAATCAGGAGATATTTTATTAATTATCGGTGATGAAAATGTATTAAACCGGGTTAATTTGTTTCTGGAGCAAACTTAATCATTTCTTACAACACACCAGAAAAACGGTGAGTTTCTTTTTGGAAGACAAACAGTCCGTACCGGACGGTGAATGCGGATCGTCCATTATTCGAAAAACTTACCTTCATATTCAAAAGCTGTCTCCAAAAAAAAGAGGCGGCGTTGTAAGCTGTTCTTCTTATCTTGCCGCCCCTTAATAATGCTAATCTTCCATAAAAATTCGTGCGTAATATTCAGTTTCCTCATCTAATTTGTTATCTTTCCTCAACTTTTTTAAATCTTCTTTCCGGTCATCATCAACCATTTGAAAACTTCCTGAAATATTTGGTGTATCCTCTTTCTTTTTGGCCATCCAATCACTCCCGGGTCTTTTTTGTTTGAGATTTGCCAAATCCCTTTTCATTTTGTGTTTAATTGGAGACCTTTATTCGGAAATGATGGAGGCTTTTTCTGAAGTGAACCCGGACAGCTTTAGAAAAACACTATTTCCATTTGAAAATGAAGGCTGGACGCCCTTTGTTGAGACAGCATAAGTGAATTCGAATTTAGAATCAGCAGGAATTTCTTGTTTCATTCCCATCATTTTTTGAAAAAAATAACAGTTTTCTTATTACATATTTGCATTTAAATGTATTATCACTATGTTAATATATTAATATAACAACGATCAGACTTGTTAAAAGAATAAGTTGTTTTACAGCGTTTTATTAGAGAGCTTTTCTGGCATTTTTCAGAACTATAAATTCTAAAAGTAAATCTTTTGTGAAAGGATTGAAAGGGATATGTATTCCATGGACTATAACAAAAATCCCTTTATAGTTATTTGGGAATTGACCCGGGCTTGCCAGTTAAACTGCCTTCACTGCAGAGCTGAAGCACAAAAGCACTTGCATCCCCTTGAACTTACATTTGAAGAGGGAAAAGATTTAATTGATCAAATTTACGAAATGAACAATCCGCTGCTTGTCTTTACCGGCGGGGATCCACTGGAACGGCCCGATTTTTTCGATATAGCCGGGTATGCCATCAAAAAAGGCGTGCGGGTATCGATGACGCCGTCAGCAACACCTAATGTCACAAAAGAAGTAATGAAAAAAGCGAAAGAAATAGGAATTGCGAGATGGGCATTCAGTTTGGACGGCCACAATGCAGAGATACATGACCATTTCAGGGGAACAAGCGGTTCATTTGACTTAACGATGAAAGCCATCCGATATTTGCGCGAGCTGGATATGCCGTTACAAATTAATACAACTATCTCCAAATACAATTATCCTTATTTAGAAGAAATGGCTGAATTGGTTGAACAGCTGGGCTGCGTGCTGTGGAGCGTTTTTTTCCTTGTTCCGACCGGAAGAGGAAAACAATCGGACATGATTTCACCCGCAGAACATGAAAAAACATTCCGGTGGCTCTATGAACTGTCAAAACGGGCACCCTTTGATATAAAAACAACAGCGGCACAACATTACCGCCGGGTCGTCATTCAACAAAAAATGCGCGAAAAAATCAGCAAAAGCAACAAAGATGAGGGCATTTTTTATGAGGATTCTTTAACAACAGAAGATCTCAATAAAATGGCCGGGCTTGGAAGAGCACCAAAAGGAGTCAACGACGGCAACGGATTTGTCTTTATTTCCCATACAGGTGACGTCTATCCGAGCGGTCTCTTGCCATTAACAGCAGGAAACGTACGGAATACTCCCCTTGCAGAAATTTACCGGGAATCTGAAATCTTTAAAAACCTTCGCAATCCCGATAAATACAAAGGAAAATGCGGCGCTTGCGAATTCCGCCATGTATGCGGAGGCTCAAGATCACGGGCATACAGCGTGACAGGCGACTACATGGAAAGTGAACCATATTGCGTATACATTCCGAAAGCGTTAAGAGGGACAGGTAAGTTGTCCCACCAAATTAATCCAATTAGTTTTTAACACTTCTCTAAACTAAGAGCTATGTGAACCACCTGAATTTTTATTCAGAAATAATCATTATTAAACGTTCCTTTTTGTGATCCGGAGCGAATGTCTTGATTCGGTTGAAATCGTTACAACAACAAAACTAAAACTAACAGTTCGATAGAAGAAAGATAGAGATTATGAGATTAAAAAAAGCATCTAATAAGTCCGCTATACTTATAAGATGCTTTTTTCTATAACTTTCCCGCTGGAAATCTCCTCAAACGATGTTGATGAGATTGTCAGGAAACGACTATGCGGGGAAAGTATACGGCTTTCGATTCTCCGTACACATATAAGCAAATTTAACAACTACGGAACTATAGCGCTATACAGATAAGACTCCTTCTCCACTCAATTAATTCCTTCCGGCCTCCACGTGCTCATCAATTTAATTCTAACAAAACTAAGTATATCCGGGATTTAATATAGGTTTAAGCGTTTATTATGATCTTCTTCCACAAATATACCCAATAAAGCACGGTTATTTTATTTTCTTTATCATTTTATAATTAACCAACTTCACGCCTCTTCGTTCTACTGTTTGTGAGCAAACAGTTTTATAACCCCGTCGTT
>JANWJP010000160.1 GCA_025451895.1 Robertmurraya sp. | reverse complement strand
CCGTCCACACGACTCACGGGGATCTATCCACTGAACATATCATTGTCAGCCTTTCCTTTGGGCAATGGCTGATATTTATTGATTTTTCAAGCATAAAAGCCGCATTTGAGCTTTTCTTCCTGTCCACAGGAAGTGTCAGTTGCTTATATTTGCTCATTTTGACTACTCCATTTACAGAAATTCTTTATGAAATGAAAAAATGGAAGGTGCCGTCCGTTTTAATTGAGATGATGGCTCTTACCTATCGCTTTATATTTGTTGTTTATAACCATGCCACCGTCATCAGGCATTCGCAGACAGCAAGGCTCGGGTATTCATCTGCCGGGAGGAGCATTTTTTCCCTCGGGGCCCTGGCTTCCGCTTTATTTTTACAATGCTTCCAAACAGGAAAAAAGCTAACCCGGGCGGCTGAGTCCCGCGGAGGATGGGGGGAAATTACGGGTACGGGGCGGACCTATTCTGTTTCCATCCGGAATTGGCTTTACACCGGCTTTGTTTTTGCGCTGCTTCTATTTCTATTTCTAAATGTAAGAGGGGGCCCGCTGTAAAAATGGCACCAATAATTGCAACAGAAGGGGTATGGTACAGCTACGAAGACGGAACAGAAGCGTTAAAAAATGTTTCGCTCCGGATACACAAAGGGAAAAAAATCGCCGTTCTCGGGCCGAACGGAGCAGGCAAATCAACCCTTTTTCTTCATTTGAACGGCATTTTAAAACCGAAGTCAGGCACAGTTTTCTTCCGCGGACAGCCCCTTCGATATAATAAAAAAACGCTCACTCTGCTTCGAAAAGAAGTGGGGATTGTTTTTCAAAATCCGGATGAACAATTGTTTTCACCCGTTGTTTACGACGATATTGCATATGGCCCGCGAAATTTACCGCTGTCAAAGAATGAAATTGAAACATCGGTTTACCGGGCTATGGAAGAGATGGAAATTTTACATTTACAGCGAAAGGCGACCCATTTCCTCAGCCTTGGACAGAAGAAAAGGGTTGCCATCGCAGGAGTCCTGGCGATGGATCCGGAGTTAATCATCCTCGACGAACCGACCGCAGGCCTTGACCGGTATTACTCCAGAAAGCTTCTTGCCCTCCTTGACGACATTCACAGCCGGGGAAAAACGATCGTCCTTTCCACACATAATATGGATCTGGCTTATGAATGGGCAGAAGAAATTGTTGTACTGCAACAGGGAAACGTCATCGCGCAGGGGGAAGTTGAAGAAATTTTCCGGCAGAGACATTTATATGAAACTGCCAATCTTGAACAGCCGCTTATATTGGAAATTTACGAAGAACTTGTGAAAAACCGGTTTCTTTCGGGCAGGCAAAAGATGCCCCGGACAAAAGAGGAACTTTTTCATTGTTTGGCGGAAGCCGCCCGGCAATCACAATTTGATAATTAACAGGGATATCCGAAACATCGAATGAAAATATATTATTTTACTGCAAGACACAGGACTTCTTTGGAAAATCAAACATGAAGATAAAGAGATTTCATGACCCGGCTTTTGCCGGTTTTTTTATTAGTATGTCTTTTCTAATTCTTTATACTTGTATAAATAAAATAGATATTTTAAACTATCGGTATATAACAAACTTTGTTTCCAGAAATATTTTTCATTATTTTTCCATAGTATTTTTGGTGGGTGTTTTCCTCTTAGATGGAACAATAACCATATATTCTCTTTAATTAACCAATTTATTCCGATTTTATTGAATTGAAAAATTTTTTGAAGAAATTTTTAAAAAAATATTGCAATAGTGATATAAATCTATTATTATATAACACAAATACAACAAATATATTAATATATAACAGAATTTATCAGGAGGAGAAACAAGTGGGGGAATTTGTTCACTCGTTGGGAAGAAAGTTATGGAAAAATCATCATGACACAAAAAAACTGCTCAGATTCTTTCTTCCTATTTCCGGTTCACAAGGTTCAGTAGAAGATATTGCAAAGGGAAGTTCAGCAGCTGCAGGGAAGGAACCGGAAAATCCAAGACAGCGTTTAACTAAAACACAAATGGTCGGCTTAATTCTTGGTCCGGTGCTATTTGTTTTGACACTGCTGTTCTTTTCGCCGGAGGGACTTTCCAAAGAAGGCGTTGCTATATTGGCAAGTACTCTTTGGGTTGCCACATGGTGGATTACGGAAGCAGCACCGATTGCTGTTACTTCGCTTTTGCCGATCGTACTGTTTCCGCTGACAGGGGGATTAACATCCGGAGTTACAAATCAGTATGGAGATCCTACAATCTTTCTGTTTCTTGGAGGATTTGTTATTGCAATCGCCCTGGAAAAATGGAATTTGCACCGGAGAATTGCTCTAAACATCATTCTCCTTGTTGGTACTGATGCAAAAAGAATAGTCCTTGGATTTATGGTAGCCACAGGCTTTCTGTCAATGTGGATTTCAAACTCAGCCACGGCAATGATGATGATGCCAATCGCCCTGTCTGTTATAACACACGTCAATGATGCATTAGACGGCAAAAAAGACACAGGCTTTGCCAAGATGGTTCTGCTCGGAGTCGCTTATTCAGCGTCCATCGGCGGTCTGGCAACATTAATCGGTACACCTCCAAATACCATTTTAGCCGGAGTAGCAAAAGAGCTCTTTGGATATGAAATTTCTTTTGCTCAATGGATGATGTTTGGTGTGCCAATATCAGCTGTTTTCCTTATCCTGACATGGTACTATCTCGTAAGATTTTCATTCCCGCTCAGCTTTAAACATATTCCGGGAGGAAGAGAAGTCATTCAGGAGCAAAAACGGGAATTAGGAAAAATGAGCTTTGAAGAAAAGCTTGTTGCAATTGTTTTTGTTGCAACAGCATTAGCATGGATTTCGAGAACATTCGTTTTACAACCGCTTCTGGGGAAAATCAACGATTCTCTTGTAATTAACGATACAGTTATTGCGATCATGGCCGCTGTCATTTTGTTTCTCCTTCCTTCTAAGGCTGCTAAAAACGGAAGGCTGTTAGCCTGGGAGGATGCAAAAAATCTTCCGTGGGGAATTTTGCTTCTGTTCGGGGGCGGTTTGGCCATCGCAAAAGGATTTAAGGATACAGGTCTTGCCCAATGGATTGGTGAACAATTAACTGTATTGCAAAATGTCCATTTATTAGTCGTTATCCTTGCTGTCATTGTCCTTGTACTTGCTTTAACTGAGATTACATCCAACACAGCTACGGCAACAATGATGTACCCGATTATGGCATCATTGGCATTAGCTCTCGGAGTGCATCCGTTCACACTGATGATTGCCGCCGGGGTTGCTGCAGCCAGTGCATTCATGCTTCCGGTTGCTACACCGCCGAACGCAGTCGTCTTTGGAACAGGGTATATCCGCATTACGGAAATGGCAAAGGCAGGATTCTGGGTCAATATCATAGCCATAATCCTCCTCACCGTATCGGTTTACTTCTTCCTGCCGCTTGTATGGGGAATCGACATCAACACCTATCCGGCCGCGTTTATGAAATAAAATAACAGAGTATTCCAAATAGAAGAGGTCTGCACCTCCTTTATAACAAGCCGGCAAGGCACCTGAGACTTTTCAGGTGCCTTGTTTGTGTTTATATGTTTATTGGGAAAGTCTGCGCATTTCGAAAATAAAAGCAAGCGGAAAAATATTTTTGAGCCGCTTGCTTTTTCTGGTCCGGTATTATTATTGAAAACTGCGGATGGATGCCTGATGTTTTCTTTATATGCTGATGCCGCGCAACCTTTTTATGTCTCCGGCTTAAGCATCTGTTTGTTTGTTCATGAGAATATGTTCTTTTTCTTGGGAACGGCCGCTTTCTGCAAAATACATTTTGGTACTCGGCAGGGCCATTTTCACTTCCAGGCTTTCAAGAATGTCCATAATTTTGAAAAAAGTATCCTGTTTAACTCTTAAATGTTCCGCCCAAACCGTTGACTTTGTAAAGAAATAGAGAAAAATGCTAAAACCGTTCGTGCTGAACTTATCAAAACTGACTAAGATCGTTTCCTGATGGATATCAGGGTGATTTCTCAGCATATTGTCAATGCGTTCAACAGCCAATTTCAATTTTTCTTTCGAAGTATTATAATCAACCTCAAGATCAAAACTAATCCGCCTCTTTCCCATTTTGGTCCAGTTTGTAATATTTTCATTCGCCAGTGTTGCGTTTGGAACAATCACCAATGCCTGAGCAAATGTGCGGACCTTTGTGCTCCGGAATGAAATATCCTCTACAACCCCCTCAACACTGGGAGTCTTAATCCAGTCGCCAATCGAAAACGGTTTTTCCGTAATGATGACAATCCCGCCAAAAAGATTGGCAAGTGCATCTTTGGCAGCGAGAGAAACAGCCAAACCCCCAATCCCAAGACCGGCAACCAATCCGCTGACTTTATACCCGAATTCCTCAATGATGATGCTGAAGCTGATGACGACAATGACAATCCTGATGGCTTTTGATAAAAAAGGAATAAGGATTCTGTCAATTTCCATATTATACTTTTTATTTACTCTTGTTAAAACAAGCGAGGAAACAGAAGAAAGGTTAAATAACCCCCAGCTGACAAGAAAAATTAAAGAGGCTCTCACCAAACTCCTGAACAATGCCATATCCTCATTAAAGTAAGGAAAATACTTGGCCGCCACGTTAATACCGATGATAATAAACAACCATTGCACCGGTTTTTCAAAAGAAAGAAAAACATGAGAAATAAATTCTGTCCGTGCTTTTTTACTCAGCCGAAGAAGAAGTTTAAATATGTACTTCGTAAAAATCTTCCTGAACAACAAAAACAGCAAAAGAATACCAATGGAAATGCCAATATCCGATAATGCTTCAATTTCCAAAAACCTCTGCCAAGACATAGGAGTCCCCCTTCATTCTCTCAGGTGCCTGTCACTTGGGAAATTTTCCCAACCACCGGGCGCCGCGCCGAAATTCTTCAAAACTATCATAACATAATGCATGGATACATAGAAAAAGGTACAAACCCCCAAAAAATATTTTTTTCGAGTGCTTGTACCTTTTTTACAGGTCCTGCCGCCTTTTACTTTTAATATGAATTAATGCAGGCAGTTCTATGCAAGTAAACAGTTTTTGAAATTATTATAAACTGTCACCGAAGTCTTCCCTGAATTTTTTTACGAGCTGCTCCGGCCAATCGGAAGTTGCTTCTAATCTTCCAAAGAAGAATCGGAGTACCGGCGGTTCTTCCACAAACCGCAAGCCGCCAATCAGCCTTATGTTTTCATAAAGCCATGCCATACGGTCCACGGCGTATTTTACATGGGAAAGAGAATATACGCGTCTTGGAATGGCCAGGCGCAATAATTCCATATTTGACATTACTTCCGTACCGTCTTCATCCCTTTGCTCAGACAACGTTCCTCTTTCCATTCCCCTGTTTCCACTTACTAAATAATAAGCGGCTGCAAGGGCTCCGGCAGGATATTGTTCTTGCGGAATATGATCAACCATTTCCATCGCATTGACATGGCAGCCGAGACCTCCCGGAGGAGTAACGACAGGCACGCCTTTCTTAATTAATTCATTGCACATATATTCAATAAACTGAGGCCCTTGATTAATCATGTTCATGTCCATTGTTTCCTCTAAACCGATAACTATAGCTTCCATTTCCCGTACTGACATTCCCCCGTAAGTAAGGAATCCTTCATACATCGGAACGAGAGGACGCATCTTTTCATAAGCCTCTTTATTATTGGTGCAAATACCGCCGCCACGTGCGCTGCCAAGCTTACGGGCAGAGAAATAGAAAATATCAGTTAAATCAGCAACAGCCCGGGCAATTTCCCTGATGCTCATATCCTTGCATTGTTCTTCCCTGACCTTCATAAAATAGAGATTGTCCTGGAGCAAGCTGGCATCATATACAAGCGGGATTCCGAACTCATCGCACACTTTGCGGACTTCCTGCAAGTTTTCGAGCGAATGCGGCTGACCGCCAATCAAGTTTGTTCCGGCTTCAATGCGCACGAAAGGAATTCTGTCTGCTCCGTATTCTTTAATAAGATTTCTTAACCGGTCAATATCAATATTTCCTTTAAAAGGATGGTCGCTGTTCACTTTCAATGCTTCGTCCGTAAAGACTTCCTCAACAGTTCCCCCGTTAGCAACAATATGTGATTTTGTTGTTGTAAAATGATAGTTCATCGGGACAATAGAGCCTTTTGTCACATAAGTTTGAGAAATTATATTTTCACAGGCCCGCCCCTGGTGCGCAGGAAGGAAATATTTCTTGCCGAAAATTTCTGCAATTTTATTTTCCAGCTTCGTAAATGTTTCTGAACCGGCATAACTGTCATCTGCCTCAAGCATGGCAGCTTGCTGCTTGTCGCTCATCGCATTGACACCGCTGTCAGTGAGCATATCCATAAATACGTCGCTGTTTTTCAGCAAGAATGTGTTAAATCCTGCTTCTTTTATCGCTTCCAATCTTCGCTCAATCGGCTGAAGATGAATCTTTTGCACGATCCGTGTCTTGTGCATCTCCAAAGGCACACTGTCACCGTAAAAAAACTTCACGTTAGACATCTTTTTTATCCTCTCCCATAGTTACTGAAAATTCATCCATTATATGAATTATACGGTCAGCATCGACAAAACACAACAAAAATTTTTGTTTATTTAAAGCGTTACTGCTTTTATGCGGTAAAATACGGGGAGGAAAGAAGTCTTATTTTTCGGAAAAAGGTTCCGGAATATTTTTGAATATAAAAAAGCTCAAGATATGAATCCTGAGCTTTTTTGACTTGGCCGCGATTTCTCCGGCCGGGATGCATTATGCCGTTCCTGTTTTTGAAATCATAACCCGCGCTCAACAAAGTCACCTTGCAGGGATGTTATTCCAGGAAAAACTCATTCATTTTATTTTCGTCCTCAGTAAATTCTTTAATGAGCGCTTTCAGCCCGTTCTCATTTTTATACGTACTGAGATCCTTCCCGTACCATTTTTGCAACTCTTCTTTGGCTATTTTGTATTCCTGATTTCGGAAATTAAATGTAACCCAGTCTGCGTTGCGGATTAATGCAAATAAATATGTTGCATTATTCACCGCTGTTTCCCTGCGGAACTTTTCTGATGGCATCCAGTTGTATTTTATGGTAATTCCATATGGTTCCTCTCCCGTTTTAAGGGCAAACTCTTCCAAATACTCCCCGCCCGGCAATACCATGATAATATTTCCGACCGCACTGTTGTCCCCCACATAGGAACCTTGATATTTAAAAATGTCTTTTTGTTCATTATTGTTTGGCTGACAGCCGGTTAAGAAAAGAAATACAAGGAAGGCCAGGAAGGACAGCTTTAATACTTTTTTCATATTCATCCATCCTCATAATAATGATGCAGTTGCAGGGCTGCCGCTTGTCCCGGCAACCCGGTTATTTTACTGACACTGCCATGTAAAAACTCAGTTTAAATAATTTATATAAACCCCGTCACCTTCATCGATCTGTAAGTCATCAGGAATCTGTACAAAGATCACATACTCTTCCGCAAGTGAATAGCCTCCACCACCGTCCCTGCGTTCATATTTAAACTGGTTAATCGGAAACTCCTCCCCAAAAATCGCGTATTTAAATTCTTGAAAAGAAGGCTTGGAAAACAGCAGCAGATTTCCTGACATCTTAATGTTGGGAGGATTGATTGCTTTCGTCAATGCATAGCCTTCCACTTCCTGTACAGTAAGTGAATATATTCGTACTTTTACTTGTTGCCCAATTTCAGCACTCCGTTCTATGACAATATATGGGTTCTGCCCCTCCCAATCAGAATCGATCTTAAGTACAGAAGCATCGAGTTTAAAAGACTTTTCTGCAGAAATGAATTTCTTGTCGATATCAGGCATTTTTCCTTGTTCAATGGCGTCATGAATCTCCCCTTGGATCCGGACAGCCTCACCTTTTTCATCCCCGCTTTTATTTCCGACAACTTCTGTTCCTTTTATTCCAAATAGAACAAAAACGGCCGCAAGCAGGAGCACACTTGTATAAATAAGCAGCATCCAGTGAGTAGCTTTTGCCGGAAAATATTTTTTCACTGTAAAAACAACGAGCCAAACACCAGCTAATATTACGATTAAAATAAATGGAAAACTGAATGACAAAATACTCATTTTCTTACCTCCATTCGGTTTAATATAACCAGGGAGGCAATATAACAAAAAGCACTTGTCAGAATCGTTTTTAAAATAAATAAAACAACAGATGATTCATAAAAATAAAACTCATAAATTTTCAATACAAACGGTAATCTTCCTTGAATACCATCCAAAATGAGAGAACCGATGATTAAAGCCGGAATTAAAATAATAAATATTCGATTGATTTGCACAAGTGTACCGATGAGATATCCGACTGCGCACGATAAAAACACATAAAGAAAAGCAATGGCCGTCCCAAATAGAAAATCACCTGCTGACATAATATCGCCCAAAACGATATGTTCATTAAATATATAAAGACTCGCAAACAGCAACAAATACTTTGAAAGCATTGCAGTAACGGATCCCAGCAAACTTGTTGCTGCCAAAAAGAGAATATTAGACAATGTGCTGCTTACCCTGTTTGTAATAAAAATAAAATCTGTATCTGTATACTGTTTTGTTAAAATAGTCACCCCCGTGACAAATCCCCAAAAAACAGTAAATGCGATCACCGCGTCGACGCTATAATAGTGTATTGTCACTGATAACCAGCCACTGGTTGAGCCATACGAAATTCCTGCGAAGGCAAAGAAAATACCAAAAACCTGCATCGTAATAAGGCTGCTATAAAAATCAATATTTGCCTTCACCTTAAAAAGAAACTGCTTTTTCACCGTATCAAACAGGCTGACTTCCGCTAAAGACATCATCTATGCCCCCTCTCGATTTATTCGTCAGATAAACACATAAATCATTTGAACGGACGGAGGATATTTCCAAACCGGCCATCCGGGCCTTTTCAAATTCCTTTTCGGTGTAATCATTCTTCACAACCGCGTACATCGTGTCAACACCTGCATATTGTTCATAAAAGATTTCCTTACCCTTAATCCAATCAAGGACAGTATCTTTTTTCCCTTTAATAGCAATGGCATATTCTTTAAATTCCGTAATCGGCAAATGAAGATAGGTTCTTCCATCCTTGATCAGGAGAATATCCTCAATTAAGTCCTCGATTTCGTTCAAATGATGGCTGGAAATAATAATCGTCCGTGGAAATTCAATGTAATCCTTCAGGAGGGCACGATAAAAATCTTTGCGGACCCCCTCGTCCATCCCTGTAGTCGGTTCATCAAAAATCGTCAGCGGACAGCGGGCAGCAATCCCGATAATGGCATTAAATGTACTTTTCTGTCCCTTTGAAAGCCGTTTATGATAATACTTCGGATCAAAGGCAAAATACTCAAACAACCCCTTTGCCAATGTCATATTGAAGTTTGGATAAAACCGGTCAGCCTCAATTAGCAAATCATATAGCTGCAAAGCCGGAGTATAGGTCATTTGATCATCAATAAAAATAGAATTGGCAGATACCTTCAAGCTGTTATAAGGCCGTTCGGAAAAAACAGTCACTTCCCCCGATGATTCTTTTAGAAAGCCGGCAATAATTTTCAATAACGTTGTTTTGCCTGCCCCGTTCCTGCCGATTAAACCGGTAATTTTATTTTCTTCAATCGAAACAGTCAAATTATTTAAGGCTGTTTTGCCGCCAAAAAATTTTTTGCTCAAGTTCCGGCATTCAATCACGCTCATTCCTCACCTTCCTCCTTCTGAACGTTTTTTATCATTTCAACCAGCTCATTATCACTGATATTCAGACGTCTCGCCTCAAGGACTACATCCCTTATAAGCCGTGTTAAAACATGCGTTCTCCGTTTTTCCATAATTAACTCTTTGGCACTTTCCGTTACAAACATTCCAAGCCCCCGCTTTTTATAGAGAATCTTTTCCTCGACAAGCAGATTAAGACCCTTCGCAGCCGTTGCCGGATTAATATTGTACATTTCAGCCAATTGATACTGCGAATAAACCTTTTCATTGCTCTGAAAATTCCCGTTCAAAATCTCCGTTTCAAGCCACTCGGCTATTTGCACATAAATCGGTCTCGTATCATCTGCATGAAAAATCGCCATCGCCCCCTCTCAAGAGTAGTGCATTACTGTTGTAATGTAGTATATACCAAACTGATGTCAAACGCAATAAAAAATTCAGAAAAAAGGAAAGGTGCCTGTCACCGCAAGCAAATGAAAGCAAATAAAAGAAAACGAAAAGGAAGGTGTGAAGGTGACAGGCACTTTGAAGAAAACGAAAAGCACCTCTGCCAGTAAGGTGCTCTTTGTGTTTGTATTTAATTTTTTATCCTGCAAATTAACGTTTATTAGGCCTTACCGATTGCCCGGCCGTTCCGCTTTAATTCTCTTTATTAAAATACGGACTGCCGACCGGTACTCTCTCTTCAAAAGAGATATTTCTAAGCTTTCAGTTCCTTGTTTGTCTCTTCCACTTTTTGTTTTTTAAGAAAGAGAATTTTAGTTGCTGCATGATAAAGGATATAAGGAACTAGAATGAAAAATGTCGTATCATGAACAATTAAAGCTATTTTGCCAAGAACCGGAAAAGGCTTGGCCAGAAATCCCAAAGTAAAGCCGGAAATAATCATGGAAAGAAGCAGAACCAAGACCAGGATAACTTTAAACTTTCCTGTTTGCATAATCTGCAAATGCGATTTAATTTTAGGGAGATAAAACAGAATCATAAGCAAAATCAATGCCCCGATAAAATAATGAAAATGTTTAATCGCATATCTAAGGGAAGGATATGCCTCCTCAAAGAACGGTGTAATCAGAAAGAATCCGCAAAGTATAATAGTGAAAACGAGAAAACCGTTAACTAAATGCAATCTTTTCAATTTGTCATAGAATGGTTTCGAATTTATCTTAAAGAAAAATCCCCGTTTCAATTCAAACTGCCCTCTTTCGTTATAGTAATAAATAAAATGTCTATTGAGATTATTCTCCCTATTTTAACATTTTTCGACACGAAAGATCATGAATATTTTTTAAACAAATCCGTCTCATTGGGGCGCGCAGAAGATCACTTACCTGAGCAGGAAATGTTCAACGGTGCCGGTGCCTGTCACCGTAAACAAACGAAAATTAACAGAATTTTTACCCCCTTGCACCTGGCATTCTTTAGTATGAATGGTTTCTTTCCCGGGAAATATTCGACAAGTGCATCAAAGAAATAAAATAAAAAATTCGACAGGTTTTGCACCTGTCGAACAGCGAATGATTGTATATGGAAATAATTAATTTTTAGAGGATCTGCTATCCCACATTTTTCCCGGTAAATTGGCTGTAATAAAGTTCAGCGTAAAAACCGTTTTTATCGAGAAGTTCCCGGTGTGTGCCCTGTTCAATGATCGCTCCGTCATTCATTACAAGAATCAAATCGGCGTCAATAATCGTTGAAAGACGGTGGGCAATCACAAAACTTGTTCTTCCTTTCATCAGCCTTGCCATTCCTTTTTGAATGGCCGCTTCTGTTCTCGTGTCAACACTGGAAGTAGCTTCATCCAAAATCATCATGGGCGGGTCAGCAAGAATTGCCCGGGCGATCGTCAGCAATTGCTTCTGCCCCTGGGAAATATTCGACGCATCTTCATTAAGAACCGTATCATACCCGTCCGGCAAAGTCCGGATAAAATGATCGGCGCAAGCCAACCGGGCCGCTCTGTATATTTCTTCATCGGTAGCATCCTTTTTCCCGTAAGCAATATTCTCCCTGATCGTTCCGTTAAAAAGCCATGTATCCTGGAGAACCATCCCGAAATTTCTGCGCAGTTCACTCCGGGGAATCTGCCTTGTATCAACGCCATCGATAAAAATAGCGCCACCCTTTAATTCATAAAAACGCATTAGCAAATTAATCAACGTCGTTTTCCCGGCACCGGTCGGCCCGACAATCGCCACCGTTTGCCCCGGTTCCACTTCGATATTCATATCTTTAATTAAAAGTCCGTCACCATAGCCAAAATCCACATGGCGGAATGAAACAGCGCCTTTCGCCCGCTCCAGTGTTGCGCCTTTGCTTTCTTTCACTTCCTCTTCCTCATCGAGCAGTTCGAAAACCCTCTCCGCTGCGGCAATCGTGGCTTGAATAATATTGGCAATATTTGCCGTTTGGGAAACCGGGTGGGAGAATTGTTTTGTATAAGTAATAAACGCCTGAATATCACCAATGGTAATCATCCGTTTCGTCACAAAAATTCCCCCGGCAACTGCGATGAGCACATATCCGAGATTTCCGATAAACACCATTACCGGCATAATAATCCCCGAAATAAATTGGGCCTTCCGTCCTGCTTCATATAATTCCTCATTAACTTCGTTAAACTCTGCGATTGCCTTTTTTTCATGTCCAAATGCTTTTACAACTTTATGGCCCGTATACATTTCCTCAATATGACCGTTCAACTTTCCGAGAGTACGCTGCTGATCCGCAAAATATTTCTGTGATCTTTTCAAAATCGGCCGAATCACATACATGGACACTGGTAAAGTAAGAATAGCAATCAACGTTAATACCGGGCTAATCACAAGCATCATAATAACAATTCCGGTAATCGTAACAAATGCAGTAATAAACTGGGTTATACTTTGCTGCAGCGTAGTCCCAATCAAATCAATATCATTGGTTACGCGGCTGAGCGTATCGCCGTGAGCATGACTGTCAAAATACTTAAGAGGCAGTTTCTCCAGCTTTTTATTCACATCTTCGCGGAGGTCATAAACGGTCTTCTGTGCAACGCCGGCCATCACAAACTGCTGCACAAAGCTGAATATGCTGCTGAAAATATACAATCCGGCAAGCCAAATAAGAATTTGTCCGACCGCGGAAAAATCAACTCCCCCACCAGGGAGACCACGGTAACTTTCATAAATACCTTCGAAAATTTCTGTAATCGCCATTCCCATAACTTTTGGCCCGATAATAGAAAATACGGTGCTGAACACAGCTGCAAAAAAAGTAATGATCAACTGAACTTTTCGCGGCCGCAAATATCGGAGGAGCCGTTTAAGCGTTCCTTTAAAATCCTTTGGCTTTTCCCCGGCAATGAGATGGGCGCCGTGACCGCCGGGCCCTCCCCTGAACCTGCGGCCGGAATGGTGAAACGGCCTGTGACCGCGGGCAGAACTATGAGACAGTTCCCGCCGGTTTTCCTGCTGTTCGTCTCTCACGACGCACTCACCTCCTCCGCCATCTGTGATTTAACAATTTCCCGGTAAACTTCATTTGTCTCCAACAGTTCCTGATGGGTGCCTTTTCCAACAATCCGTCCCTGCTCAAGCACAATTATTTGGTCCGCGTCCACAACAGTGCTGACCCGCTGCGCAACAATAATCACAGCTTTATCCTGCGTTTCTTCCTTTAGTGCCGCACGGAGTTTGGCATCCGTTTTAAAATCCAATGCGGAAAAACTGTCATCAAATATATATACATCCGGTTTGCGGACAAGAGCCCTCGCAATGGACAAGCGCTGTTTTTGCCCGCCGGAAAGATTCATCCCGCCCTGCTCAATCAGCGTATCATAACCATCCTTCATCTTGCTGATAAAATCATGAGCCTGGGCAATTTTTGCGGCATGCTGCACTTCCTCATCCGTGGCGTTTTCATTGCCGAAACGAATATTTTCGGCAACTGTTCCGGAAAAAATAACCGCTTTTTGGGGAACATAGCCAATTTTCCGCCGAATCTCTTCCGTCGGCGCCGTCCGAATATCCACACCATTAAAACGAATCGTCCCCTCCGTCACATCATAAAAACGGAGAATCAAATTTACCAATGTTGATTTACCGGTTCCGGTGCCGCCAATAATCGCCGTTGTTTCCCCCGGTCCGACTGAAAGGCTAATCCCCGACAACACCGGTTCCTCCGCTCCGGGGTATCTGAAAGTGACATTCTCAAACTCCACTGTCCCCCGCTTCTTATCCGCTTTTTCCGTACCTTCATCCATTACGGATAGTTCCATGGACAACACTTCATGTATCCTTTTTGCCGAAACCGCTGCCCGGGGAATCATCACAAACATCATAGAAGCCATTAAAAGAGCAAACATAATCAGCATTACATATTGAATAAAAGCCATTAAATCGCCGATTTGCATATGTCCGCCATCAATCCGGAATCCGCCAAACCAAATAACGCCGACAACAGTTAAATTCATAATGAGCATCATAAGCGGCATTCCAAAAGCAAGGAGTTTATTAACTTTAATTGAGATATCAGTTAACTCCCGATTCGCTGTTTCAAGACGGGCCTGTTCCTCCTTTTCCCTGTTAAAAGAACGAATCACCCGGACTCCCGTCAAATTTTCCCTGAGAACGAGATTTAACCGGTCCACCTTTTTTTGCACCTTATGGAACAAAGGCATTCCCTTCATAAAAATAATCACCAGAAATACAATCAATACAGGCATGGCGAACAAAATCACCATCGTCAATTTCGGGTCCTTCGCCACGGCTAAAATAATACCACCGGCCAGCATGAGCGGAGCGCTTAATGTCATACGCAGCCCCATCATCACAAGGTGCTGAATCTGTGTAATATCGTTGGTTGTCCGCGTAATTAATGACGCGGTCCCAAACTTGTTAAACTCCTGCAAGGAAAAGGCCTCCACATGATGAAAAACCTTGCGGCGAAGATCACGGCCCAGCCCCATGGCCACTTTTGACGAAAAATAGCTCGCACCAACAGCGGCAAACGCCCCAAATGCAGTTACAATCAGCATGATGCTGCCGACTTTAAGAATATATGGAATGTCCCCAACTACGACTCCATTATCAATAATATCAGCCATTAAAGTAGGCAAAAACAGGTCTGCCATAGATTGCAAAAAGATCAAAACGAAAACTGCCGCCACCGTCCACTTATAAACGGAAAGATTTCTTAATATCTTTAACATGACTTGATTTCTCCTTGTTTTTTCAAAACTTCTGCAAGAACTTCGTGAGCTTCGAGGAGTTGCCGGTATTGCTGTTCTGACAAAGCATGACAGGCCCGGCTGAAACATTTCGCCACACCGTCTTCCTGCGAGAGCAAGTCATTAAAAAATGCCTCCCCCTCATCGCTCAGGATCAACTCCAATTCCCGTCTGTTTCCTTCAACCGGACGGCGCCGGATAAAGCCCGCCTTCACAAGACTCTCAACAGCCTGGCTTAATGTGCTTTTAGGCATAAACATCCTTTCCCCAAGGATTTTTTGAGTCATTTTTTTATGGGGGGCAATCATCATTAACACGGAAAACTGCGGCATGGTAAGACCGTTGTTTGCAGCCGTTTCTTTCGCAAGGCGAACCAGATTTTTATGGATATTAAAAAAAGAATAAAGCAGCCGCATATCACATGACGCCTCTGTTCCTTTCATCATCATCACCTTCAATTTCGTCAGTCATTTCATTTATTTTTTATAATCATAATCGTTCATTTTTGAACAGTTTAAATACGAACCATTAAAGATTAATCCCTCTGCGGGAAAATGTCAAGAAAGATGATGAGCGCTTAAGTGTCTATGTATAACATGGGGCACCTGCGGGCGGTCATTGATTTTTGCCGGAAAGTTTTCCCTGTGGCATTCTTGGTTGCTGCGGGCGCTTTTTAAAGCAAGGAATCCTAAGGGAAAAGATGAGGCCGGCCGCATTACGGGTATATACTCACCTTAGATGCGGTGAATAGGGGTTGAATGGTAAATGACCGGGAACAATGGGGCGCCGCAGAAAAAATCTTTGCACATTATAAAAATGTTTCTTTGAATGAAACTTTGGGACAAAATATGCGGCCCGGGAACTTAAGGTACATTGTTAAACACTTCTTGGAGGCAAAAGCGACCTCCAGCAATATAAAATGTCTTCTTAAATGTTTGATGAAGATAAAATAGATGCTGAATTCTCTTAAAATGTCTACTAGAAGGATTCATGGGGACATTTTTGCACGGGAACTCGCTCAAAATGTCTTCTTGAACACTTCATAAGGACATTTTCACCGAAATATTCACTCAAAATGTCTTCTTGAACCCTTCATGAGGACAGTTTCACTGAAATATTCACCCAAAATGTCTCCTTGAACCCTTCATGAGGACATTTTCATCCGAAAAATCTCCCAAAATGTCTTTTTGAACACTTCATGTGGGCAGTTTCATCCGAAAAATCGCTCAAAATATCTCCTTGAACCCTTCATGAGGACAGTTTCACCGAAATATTCACTCAAAATGTCTTCTTAAACTCTTCATGGGGACT
>JANWJP010000159.1 GCA_025451895.1 Robertmurraya sp. | reverse complement strand
AGGAAACTGGTTTAAAGCGATTGACTAATTTTGATAATTGCACCTGAGGAGGTGCTTTAAATAAAATGTGTATATGACCTTCCTCTCCGTTCATTTCAACCAGTTCACATTTAAAGGAAGATAATATATTTTTAGTGAATTGGATTAATCGTGTATGCATCTCTTTTGAGATGCATTTTTTTGTATTTTGTTACAACAACTAAGTGATAATAAAGTTTACATATTGAGTGTCTATTCTTA
The DNA here is from genome assembly GCA_025451895.1 of Robertmurraya sp. Classification (GTDB taxonomy): domain Bacteria; phylum Bacillota; class Bacilli; order Bacillales; family Cytobacillaceae; genus CALKIU01. The sequence goes on along the minus strand of JANWJP010000159.1, from coordinate 20,853 downwards.
TCAAAATCGTGCATTTCGATTCACGCTCAATAAAGGTGTTGTTTATGTTTCATCGATTTGCGGGGAAGATTATATTTATTCTGAGAAACCTTGTTATCTCTGTTGATGGAGATAATAAGGTTTTATTTTTTGTCAGTTTAACAAAGCCTGAAAGAATGCTGTTCAGTATTTATTTGATGGTGCCATTGACAATGTTTATTCGTAAAAATTTTGTTTTCACATTAGATCAACAAAAGGTGCCAGTCCGTGTCTTGTCCATTCATCCAATACGGCTGCACTGTTTGCGGATGAAACAATTGCCACATCTGCAACTTCTTTAGAAGCCGCCAGTCCTTCTTTTGCACCTTCAAACGGATGATCATGTCCGGAAAGATTTTTTATAGCTTTATTTACAGATTCGCTCCATTCAAGAGCTTTTTTTAGTTGTTCATTGTTTGTTTTTTTAATTTCTAGTTCAAGCGCCCGGTTTGAAAGTTCAGGGGTTGTTTCCGTCCATTTTTTTAAGCTGGAAATATCGGGCATTTGAATTCCTTCTGCTTCAAGAACTTCCCATGTTGTGACAATTCCTTTAAACCGGTTGATTCCCCTTGTTTTTGTGTAAAGATTGATTTTGTTCCAAACTTCAAGAAAATGATCTTTTATCGAGTGGAGGTTCCATACATTGACTGCTTCCGGTCCAAAGCAGTTTCTGTGTTTTGCTTCCATAGTATCCATTGCACAACCATCGGAATCTACACAGACAAGAAAATCTTTTGTTTTTAAAAATTTATCAATATTATCTTTCATCTTGTCCTCCTCTTTTAGGAAATCTCTTCTGCCCGGAAAATGAAATAACAAGCCGGGAACAAAACAGATTTCATATAAAACCCAATAATAGGATGTATTAAAATGAAAAATATATTCAAGATGACGGCAATATTTTCCTGTTACTAACGGGATGTTTGCAGGTTAAAGGACAGGCCGTATCAGTGTTTTTTTTTAATGAAATATCACCAGAGGTAATCCGGAAGGGGAGATTAACCCTTTTTTAGGAAGAAGTCAGGAAGAAGAATGATTGAACACTAATATTGTAAAATTGTCCTGTTGTTATGAAGTGTTCTGTATTATAGTGACTTTTGTTGCGAAGGAGTTGGAATAATCAGAGGGGAAGAATGCTGCAAACTGAAAATGTGACGGTTTGCAGGCAATCCTTCCGGTTTAATGTCAACATTTTGGATTAAATAAATTGTTTGGAAATTTTTTCTGTAAAATATCAGTATTCATCTGTTTTCAATAATATAAAAGGAAAATATGATTGTGGTTTTTGTCTGGGAAGTAAACGAAGCGGATTTTAAGAAGAGTAGAAAAGATTATTAGGTTCGTTTACTATCCTCAGCTTGTTTGTTCCAATCTTGCAGAATGGAGATAACGGTCGATTTTTTTATCAAGAATCCGAACCCGTTCCAATCCTGTTTTGTAGTCAATTTTCCGATAGTGGTGGTTCCCACCGGGTTCTTCATCAGCTGCATCTGCGGCTGCCACAACTTTTTGGAGCGGTGCCAATTGCAGTTGCCCGCCCGGCAAATAAGAGTCGGTATGGAGCAGCACAGCGAGTGCAATTTCTTTGGCATCCTGCAGATCCTCACCCAGGCGGACTAGCAATTTATGGGCACGGGCTGCACCTTTTATAGCATGGATATCATTGCGCTTATACATTTGATAATCCCATTCACCATTTTCGTGGTACCATTTATAATGGCCGATATCATGAAGGAACCCTGCTTTTGCCGCCAGATCCGGATTGACGCCGGTTTTTGTTGCAATATCAAAGGCATGTTCTGCAACTGCGATGGCATGTGCCATTCCGGAGCGGTTGACGTATTTTTGGACTATCGGATGTTTATACAGTTTTTCAAGTGTTACTTGTCTCATTAAAAGTTCCTCCTTTGCTTGATTTTTTTGGGAAGTGAAAAGGTATATTTCGATGATAATATCAAAATATAATTCTTTTTTCAAGTTAATTAGCTTGTTAATTGTTGCAGACAGAAAGGAATAAGATGGTCCTGAAAAAAAATAGAGTAAGGAGAATTCGCGGAGACTTTTCTTAGTTTTATGTTACGGAAGCTGGGAGGTATATGAAAAAACTTAAGGATTACACAGGTGTGAGATAAGTTATTTTTGTAAACTAATATGCTAGCACTATTATAAATACCTTGTCAATACAAGGTAAAAAATAAAAAAAGTTATTAATGTTAAAAAATCTCACCTTTTTTCCTATTGATGAACATTCATGAGATGAAATCTTTATGAATAGAAGAAGTTGTTTCATCCAAATATTTACAATAATGTGGGGGTTGACATTATATAACGCAAAAACTGGTCAAACCGTCACAATGAGAGAAGTAAAAGGGAAAGAAGAAAATTTCTTGTTTTCCTTTTGATGTTATGAAGGAGAACAGATAACTCTTATTTCTATCCCGGCTGTTGTTCCGATAACAGCAGATGGTATGTGAGCGAAGGTCGTTGAGAAAAAATATTTTGAGACCAAAAAAGCGCGTTTCAAAAAGAAACGGGCCTTTTTTGGATCATTCTTTCATTTACTGCGCAAATTGCCCCCTCTCCCGCAACGAAAGATAAAATTCCTGCAGCCGGTACAGGAGTTTCAATTTTTTTCGCGAATGAATTTAATTTAAGAAAAAGTTTTTAAAATGCCGGGTGCATGCTGCTGACAGTATTCCAAAAGCGTGCTCATAAGGACATCTACATCTTGTTCGGTATTTAAATAAGAAAAACTGATCCGTAAAGCACTGTTTGCAAGGTCACGGCTGATCCCGAGAGATTCGAGCACTGAAGGACCCCGGCTGTGATTGGATTTGCATGCGGCCGCACTGGATACAAATATCCCCCTGGAGTCGAGAAACTCCAACACGTCCCGGTTCGCAAGACCGGGCAAGGAGATATTGACAATATGGGGGGCTCCGTCTTTTGCAGAGTTGATGACTGCACCGGGGAGCATTTTCTTTATCCTGTCTAAACAATAATTTCGAAGTTTTTTCAAGTGGGCGGTATCTTTTTCAAAATTGGAGAACATTATTTTTACTGCCTCCCCAAACCCGGCAATTAAAGGGACGCTTTCCGTCCCTGAGCGAAGTCCCCGTTCTTGTCCGCCGCCAAGGTTCACAGAAAACATTTTTGTGCCGTTTTTGACGTATAAAGCTCCAACCCCTTTGGGGCCGTGGATTTTATGAGCACTTATGCTCAGTAAGTCAACACCCAGTTCAGACGCGGAAAACTTGATCTTTCCGTACCCTTGAACCGCATCACAATGAAGAATGGCTTGAGAATTTTTTTTCTTGATAATCTCTTTTATTTTATGAACGGGAAAAACACAGCCGGTTTCATTATTGACCAGCATCACACTGATAAGGACCGTTTTTTCGTCAATTGCTTTTTCCAGTGCTTCAAGATCAAGTTTTCCGGAAAGCGCGGGTATATATTCTGCTTCCCACCCTTGCTTTTTTAAATCGCGGATTGTTTTTGTAACGGCAGCGTGTTCAACAGTGGTGGTAATGATTCGATTTCCCAAGTGCCGGTTGGCAAAGCAGGCTCCTTTAATGGCAAGGTTATCGGCTTCGGTTCCTCCTGAGGTAAAACAGATTTCTTCAGGTTTCACTTTCAGGGAATCGGCGATGTTTTTTCTGGCTTTTTCTAATTCACGCTTGCTTTCTCTGCCGAGCCGGTGTATGGAAGAGGGGTTTCCGTATACGTCTGTCAGGATAGTATATATCTTTTGGACAACCTCCGGATAAGGTTTAGTCGTTGCGCTGTTGTCCAGGTAAATTTCTTTGGAGGGCATATTTGCTCACTTCTTCCTTTATTATTTCATTTACCTTTTTCATCCAATTTTCTTTGGCTTGTGTTTACTATTATACTAACATAATTGTCTTATGAATGAATATCTTTATATAAGGATATGAGCATGTGAACAAAGAAGAGAATCTGATATTCTGGTCCGGGTTTTGGGAAAATAGTATAATAAAACTGTTATATAAGAAATACATGGAAATGGATGTTGTTTCAAAATTTTTACATTTCTTTATAGGGAAGAATTCTAAAACAGGGGTAAATTTTATATGAGAAATAAAACCAGCGGTATTGATATGCCTGTTTATGATGATGCATACAGCAAAGCTTACGATCAGGCTTCTGAATATTTTAAACATCTCCGGGGCTTTGTCGAAAGTAAAGATTATATTTCTCTTTTAAAAAGTGATTTTCAGTCCTGGGAAAAGGAACATGTAAAGCGTCCTTTCAGAATGCGTTTTTTTACAAAAAAAATAAAATCATCAACTGATGACAATCCTTTTTTATATATCAGCCGCCTTGAAGAGACCGGAAAACTGGATCAGTACTTAAAACGAAGCATTTCTTATATTTATATGCGCGATTTGGGTAAAGATCTTAAATCCCCGGAGACTCAAAGACGGGTGGAGAGCGGAAGTGAAAGATTAAGAAATTTTCTGTTGGAAAAAAGTAATAGTGCCAAGAATAACAGCCAATGGTTCAGTCCGGTGAATCTTTACCGTTTTGCACAAAAAGAAGGCATTGAAGAAACGATGATTTGGCTGGCCGATAAGTTTCAACATGTATTCGCCCGTATTCCCGGAGGTCTGGATGCGGTCCATGCGAAGCGAAAATTGATGAAAATGATAGGCGGTGTTGTTCTTTTTGAAATAGAAGAGATGGAACAGGAGGGGGATGTGCCCCGCGAAGAATGGGTCAAACGGATGGAAACAGCGGTAAGATTGGGTTATTATTATGGTCTTACTTATCCATTTATTGATGACCTTTTTGATTCCAATGTTTTGTCCACTGAAGAGAAAAAGCAATATTCCGCTCTGATTCGCACGGTGCTTGTCACGGGGGAGATCCCTTCCCGTATGGAATGGCACGGGAAAAACGCCGGTATGATGAAATTAATTTGCAATGAACTGAGTGAGGCTTTTAAATATATCACCAAAAGTTTGGATAATGATTCGAAAAAACGGTTTTTAGAGCAGGGGTATGTTTTTTACTGTGCACAGGAAATGGACCGGATAAAGGATTTGGAAAATGGAAAATATACGAATGAAGAAATATATGTACCTGTTATTTTAAAATCAGCATCCTCAAGGCTTATTATTCCTTCAGTAATTAATGCTGCCGGTGAAAAGGATTTTGATCGGAGGATGTTTTATTATGGAATTTACAATCAGCTTTCTGATGACTTTACAGATATGTTTGCCGATCTGGAATTAGGTTCGGTTACTCCTTATACGTATTACTTAAGGTATTATAAACAACGTCCCGATTTGATCAATCCTTTTGAACTGTATTGGGCAGTGATCGTTTTTTTGATTCATGAGGTTTATCACTCCGATCCTTTGACTTGTGAGGTCATCTTAAGCCGGGCAATAAACAGTTTAAGAAGATATAAGAAAAGAACGGGAACGAAAAAATACAAGGATTTAATGAAAATTTTTGTTTCGAAAATTCCGGAACTGAATGGAGTTATTCAATATATGGTGAAACATGCGGACAATGTCGATTTTTTTGATAAACTGATTCGAGACCGGATGATTATATCTTTAAAAGAAGATGAGAAAAAACAAGAAGAATTTTTAAACCTGATTAACAGAGCCCGGAAAAAGGTCAACAACGTATTGCCTCTATCCAAGAGCAAAGAGGCTCATTTGTTGACCGGATCGATTGTTGATGCAGCCAATTATGTGCTGGAGAGCGGCGGAAAGAGGCTGCGTCCTGTTATCTCGCTCGTAATGGGAAATACAGGTTACGGATTTGAAGAGGAGAGCTTGGTGCCGCTTTTAAAAGCATTGGAATATATGCACACGGCATCACTGGTTTTTGATGACTTGCCTTCTCAGGATAATGCCCCGGTGCGGAGAGGACGTCCGACACTTCATACAATATATGATGTGGCGACCGCTGAACTGACTGCTCTATTTTTGACGCAAAAAGCAACAGAGGAATTAGCGTCGCTTAAATCGTTTGCCCCGGAAAGAGTTCTTAAAGTTATCCGCTATTCCGCACAAGTTGTTATGGATATGTGCCGCGGTCAGATGGCAGACTTGAAAAGTGTAGAAAAGCTGCTTTCTCTCGAAGAGTTAAACCGGATGAGCTTTTACAAAACAGGACTTGCTTTTGAAGCATCACTGTTGATGCCGGCCATTCTTGCGGATGCGGATGAAACAGAGAAACAAGCACTAAGAGATTTTTCCTATCATGCAGGGATTGCTTTTCAAATTAAAGATGATCTGCTTGATGCAGAAGGGGATGAGTCTTTGTTGGGAAAACCCGTCGGTCACGATGAAAAAAATCTTCATGCCACATTTGTAACTGTTCTTGGAATTGACGGAGCAAAAAAAGCCTTATGGGAGCATTATTGTGCTGCAATCGATGTTTTAGGGGATGTGCCCCGAAATACTTCGTTTTTGAAACAACTGATGAATTACATTGTTATGCGTGAGCGGTAAATTCAAAAATTCTCTCCTGATCGATCAAAAGCAAGTATATCTTTTTGTTCTGTTACGAATAATACGGTTGTAAAAAGAAACAGGAGGGAACAGAATATGGATGCACAAAGAGCAGAAGAAATCTGCCTTGCAAAAGAAATGGCTCATGTTATGTATGATGGAGAATATGTTTATATAGAGCATGTCGACAAAGATAAGGGCTTGGCAACGATCCATCCTCTCAGCAATCCCCATCATAAACAAAGCGTATCTGTAGAAGAACTCATTGAACATTAATCATTGAACAGTTGGCAAACCGGAGGCTGCGTTTATTTGCTGCCTCCGGTTTTTAGCTTTCGACAGGGATATTTATCATATCCATTGATTTCGCGGGCCGGTTGTTTTTATTAATATCCCACTTCAACCGAAGCAACGACTATGTACATCATATCGTTTTTGTCCCCTTTGTCTTCAAGGACAATGCCGCTCGTTGTCATCATTCCGCCGTCCATAATTTCTACGGTAACGACTCCATATGGAAGGACCTTTTTGACTGCTTCGATATCCAGTTTATCCTTGTCACATGGAACTGCTAATTTTACATTGACTCTCATATTTTCGAGGCTGTTCTGCGGAAGCACCGAACGAATTCCCGGCATGGAATTATAATGAATTGCATTTTGTACGGCGCGAATGGCGGCTTTTGTGATGTCTTGACCGTGTACATCAATTCCCATTCCTGTTTCAATAAACATAATTTTCTCCACTGGCTGCAACATCCTTTCCTTTGTTCTTTTTCCTCTATTGTAACGGTTTTTTTTATCTAAGTTAATTAATGTTTGGAAACTTCCGGTTAGGATCATTGAAAAATACAGGGGGAAAACATTTCCATAAGAGCGGGATAAAAAGCCTCCCTTATGTGGGAGGCTGCCATTTGATGCTCTTATTTAATCAGTTATCTTAACAGTAAAGGGGTCAAGCTCTTTTTCAAAGGAACCAGAAAACACGCTGGCATAGAAAGTGAGCGAAGATACATCAGAAAAATGATAAATATTTCCATTATCGTCAACTGCCTTTTCTATGGATATTGCAACGTTTCTATTCTCTGTCACTGTTTCAATTATAATTGTTGCAGAAGTTTTTGCAGAAATAATTTCTTCTAACCGGAACCCTGCTCCTTCGTCAGTATACATTTTTTCCATATTAATATACAGTTTCCGGTACTTTTCCTGTTTGATTGGAACTTTAAATTTCCATTCTCCTTTGACACCGTTAATATAGTGGAACGTTATTGGAAGTGAATAGACTTCTTCAATATTTCGATGGGGATATTTAACCTGCCATTGAAAAATATATCCATCACCCTTTTTTCTAAAATCACTAATCATTTCATCAAGCCATGGATCCAAATCGCCCTTAAAATTTTCAAAGTTCACATCAAAGCTTACTTCACCGGGTTCATTTAATCCATTTTCAACATTTCCACTAACCCATCCGGTAATAGAAACGAAATTGCCGTCAAAATATGTACTCGTCAGTTTTACAGTAACACCATTTCTTTCATTTAACTCTGTGACTCTGTTGTCCTCAGCAAGGTGAACTCCTCTTAAATCATCAAATTCCTTAAAAATTCCCCCGATTATAGGGGTTTTAGCCAGTACCTTGTTCATAGCGGGATGAACAAGTCCGGATACTATTGAGATTCTTATTAATGCAGCAGCAATACTGATGCCAAGTATAATTTTTTTTTAAGAGACTGTGTTTTTGAGACTCCGGCATACCTCAGGCCTTCTTCTATTGCGCCGAACACCTTCTCTTTGGGGACATCGATTTGTTCGATGGTTTGTTTAAATTCTTTTTTATCCATAATTTTCTTTCTCCCCCTATAAATACTTCTTTAAAGCCGTTTTCCCCCGGCTCAGGTAAGTCTTTACCGTTCTCTCCGGTATTTGCATGATCTGACTAATCGTTTTAATTGAATAATCATGATAGTAAAACAGAATAATAGCTGTCCTATAATGATCTTTTAAGTTGCTGATTGCAGATTAAAGCTCCAATGATACGTCAGGATTTGTATTTATGGGGTTTTGCAAACTGAATAATATTTCTTCATTTAAGGGAACCAGTTTTTTTCTTTTTCTGATTATTTCTGCAGAGCAGTTTATGACAATTCTGATAAACCATGTCATAAAATATTCCGGCTGCCTCAGCGAATGAATGGATTTATATGCTTGATATGCTGCTTCCTGAACGACATCCAGGGCATCTGTTTCATTTTGGACTTGGAGAAATGCTGTTCTGAATATTTGCTTATAATTGAGTTTAAGCAATTGTTCAAAGGCCTTAGCATTGCCTTTCATTGCTTTTTTTTACCAGTCGTTCCTGCTCAATATTCAATTTGAAATCCTCCCTTCATTTATTAGTGTGATTTACCTTTATAAAAAGTTTTAAAGTTCAAAAAATTATTTTTAGTCCCATCTTATCATTCTTTTCTTTCTATATTGAAGCAACGGAAAATTTGTTTAGAAAATTTCGAATTGGGGGTGGCGAATCTGTTAAAACTGTTATATAATTTAAAACAATAATATAAATTGTTATATAACAACCAAATCGTTCATATAATTATAAAAAATGGAAAAGGGGTAAAGGTATGAACAAAACGGACTCGATCGCACGTGTAATTCTTGGGTGGAGTTTGAACAGATGGGACAGATGGTATGATTACGAGTCAGGAACTTTTATTCCCACATCGGATTTCCAGCCGGAGCATAATCTCGATCATGCCATGATGATTGTGAAGAAAATGGAGGAGTACGGATTTTCTTATCAATTGAAAAGCCTTAATGAGGTAAGTTTTGATGATGTGTGCGGGAGAGGAGAAACGCTCCCGGAAGCGATTACAAATGCTGCCTATTCAGTCGTGGAACGGAATGCGGTTGTGGATTCGAGCAGAATTTGGCAGGCACTTTGTTAAAATATTAAATGTATATTGAAATATGACAAAATTTTCTTTCTATAAATGTAAGAATTTTATATTTGCCTTTCCGGGATTTTGCGATAGTGCAAGGGTTTGTCCTAGAGATTAAGAGGGCAGACCCTTTTTGATTTGCTTAAAATAATCCTAATAGTCATAAAGTTTTCGATTTATTTTTGTTACATTCTGCAGAATTTTTCGTCTTATATTAAGAAGAAAGGTACGGTTAGAAAAATAAAAAAGGGAGTCATTTTGATGAAAAAAATTACTTGGATTGGATTTTTCATGTTGATTATTGTTGTTTTGGCAGGATGTAATGATGATACTTTAGAAATTACTAATACTCCGGATACAAATATATTTGTGTTAACTGAAGAATCAGCATCCGATCTCAGGAACGGCATCATTACAGGCACTCCATTAAGAAGAGATCTGAGACTTGAATTGGAAGACGTTAAAAAAGTTTGGGGTGAACCTGTGCAGGTTTATGATCATGAGGATATTCAAACGTATGAATACATAATCAAGGATCGGAAAATTCTCATTGATGAGGAAGAAACGGGTTTGCTCTATATCTTTACATTAGAGATGGGAATTACACGGGAGGAAATTCTTCATTATATGGGTGAGCCTACCGAAGGCAAGGAGACCGGCAAAACTTTAGTTTATCATGACACGGATTACCGTATTGCCTTTCGGAAAAGAAATGAGCCGAAAGCCGGAGATAAGGAAACCTGGGATTTAATTTATTACCACTTTCCCAAAGAGTATTAATTGTTGCCCTTATTCCCCCATTTGTACGAAAGATAGTCTATGTACGGGGAATAAGGGCGATTCTTTATGTGTTATTGGATAATGTGCCCCGAGAACTTACCAAGGTTAACGGTTATCGATCATTTCCGGATTTAAATCATGATTCATCAGGCGGTAATTGGCCATTTCTTCATATTTTGTGCCCGGTCTGCCGTAATTGCACCACGGGTCAATGGAAATCCCGCCACGCGGTAGAAATTTTCCCCAAACTTCAATATATTTTGGATCAAGCAGTTTAATTAAATCATTCATAATAATATTTACGCAATCTTCATGAAAATCCCCGTGGTTCCGGAAACTGAATAAATACAGTTTCAGCGATTTGCTTTCTACAAGTTTTTTGTCCGGTATGTATGAAATATATATCGTGGCAAAATCAGGCTGATTTGTTAACGGACAAAGGCTGGTAAATTCAGGACAATTCAGTTTTACAAAAAAATCCCGGTCCGTATGGAGATTGTCAACCGCCTCCAATAATTCCGGTGAATATTTAAATGTGTATTTTGTTTGCTGATTGCCGAGAAGGGTTAAATTATTCAGTCCCTGTTCAGGCTTGCGGCCCGCCATAAAAAAACCTCCTTATTTGGTGATACTTTCAAAGAGGGTGTTTTATTCATAAATAAACTAAAAGGTCTTTTCAAAGCAGCGGAGCAGACAGCCCATTGTATTAAATCCTTTGTAAAAACACAGATGTGTTATTGCAAGGGTATCTGTTCCTGGTTGTGACAGCCTTGTTATGAATGTTATAAACCCATAGTTTTTTTGAGAGGGTTATCTATGAACCTCTTATTAAGTACCATATATTTTCTTTTAATCTTATAGAATGGCACGTAAATCGTCAATGAACAGACATAAGTCCGAAAAATTTAATAAAGGTATCGGCTGTTATCAGCTCAAGGGAATAGCTGCCGGGCATACAAGAGAAGGATTTCAACCCTGCCAGGGGATTGCAGAAACAAAATACCGGACAGGATAAGTTTTTTTGATCGGAAAAATGACAGTCTTTTTCGAAGTTCCCAATAACAAAAAATTTTCCCTGATGCCGGATCACAATTTTTTTGGTATGATGAATATACTTCTAAAAAAATACAAGTCCGCCCGATTGGAGCGGCAGAGGTTCTAGCCACCCTCTTTAAAAAAACTAAGGAAAACAGTCATGCTTTTCGTTAGCATGACTGTTTTCATAATGGAGGAAGAAGATGATGAACAATAAAGAAAAAGCTGTTGTTGTATTCAGCGGCGGCCAGGACAGTACAACTTGTTTATTCTGGGCGATGAAGCGCTTTTCAGAAGTAGAAGCGGTGACATTTGATTACGGGCAAAGACATTCACTTGAAATTGAATGTGCCAAAAATATTGCCAATGAACTTTGTATTCGGCATCATATTTTGGATATGTCGCTTCTAAACCAATTGGCACCCAATGCTTTGACAAGGGATGGTATTGCAGTGAAAGAGGGGAAGGACGGTCAATTGCCTTCCACTTTTGTGCCCGGAAGAAACCTGCTTTTTTTATCCTTTGCAGGGATTCTCGCTTATCAAACAGGTGCAAGACATATTGTTACAGGTGTGTCGGAAACTGATTTCAGCGGTTATCCGGACTGCAGGGACCAATTTATCAAATCTTTGAATGTAACGATGAATCTTTCCATGAATCAGTCTTTTGTTATTCATACACCGTTAATGTGGCTCGATAAAGCAGAAACATGGCGTCTGGCTGATGAACTTGGAGCTTTTGAGTTTGTGCGGAAAAAAACGCTGACCTGCTATCACGGAAAGATAGCGGACGGATGCGGGGAGTGCCCAGCTTGCAGGCTGAGGAAAAAGGGTCTTGAACAATATCTTCAAGAGAAGGGAGCCGGTAAAAGATGAACGGTGCCGGACAGTGCAGACATGAGGGGAAACAGTTGAAATATCATCATAAACGGGTTCTTGTGAGCAAGGAATTTACCTTCGATGCGGCTCATAAACTCGAAAACTATGACGGAAAATGTAAGTATCTTCACGGTCACACATACCGGGTAATTTTCGGATTAAGCGGTTATTGCGATGAGCGGGGAATAGTCATTGATTTTGGGGAGATAAAAGAAATCTGGAAAAGGGAGATTGAACCTTATTTGGATCATCAATATTTAAACGAAAGTCTTCCTCCCATGAATACGACGGCGGAAAATATGGCGGTGTGGATTTTTGAAAAAATGTCTGAGATTTTGCACAGGGAAGAAATGAAGGAAAAATATGAAGGGGCCCGGGTAGAGTTTATTCGTTTATATGAAACACCAACCAGCTATGCGGAAGCAAGACGGGAGTGGATGGAACTTGGGTAAAATTCCCGTGATTGAAATTTTCGGTCCAACGATTCAGGGGGAAGGGATGGTCATCGGGCGAAAAACCATGTTTGTCCGCACTGCAGGATGTGATTATCGTTGTATCTGGTGTGATTCAGCTTTTACGTGGGACGGGAGCGGCAAAGAATTTATCCGGATGATGACGGCAAAGGAAATTTGGCAGGAATTAAAAGAGATCGGCGGAGAACGGTTTTCTTTTGTTACCTTATCCGGGGGCAACCCGGCTTTGTTGCCGGATTTAAGTGAGCTTATTACTCTTTTAAAAGCAAACAATATTAAGATTGGCTTGGAAACCCAGGGCAGCAGATGGCAGGATTGGTTTTTAGATATTGATGAACTGACTCTCTCTCCCAAGCCTCCCAGTTCAAAGATGGTGACTGATTTTGAAAAATTGGATGAAATCATTGAAAAACTTAGCGCTTCCGGCAGTTCATTCAGTTTGAAAATCGTTGTTTTTAATGATGAAGACTACGAATATGCGCGGAATATCCATAAAAATTATCCGGAAGTTCCATTCTTTTTACAGGCAGGCAATGAAGAATTCCTTGCAGTTGATCATAAGACTTTGTTGGCAAAGTTACTCAAAAAATATGAATGGTTGATCTGTAAAGTGACTACAGATTCATGCTTGAACAACGTAAGAGTTCTTCCGCAATTACATACTTATTTGTGGGGGAATAAAAGGGGAGTGTAATCTTTACGAAATAGATATTGTCCGGGTCCGGAGTCAGGAAAGTAAAAGATCGTAAATCCGAAAAACATTTTCATCATGCTAATAAACTTAAAGATAGTGACAGTGTATAATTTTTGTTATTGTGATATAATATATTTACCATTTTCCATCCACGATTTATATTGTTGGATATACGATTAACTTTAAAAATTTGTTTTGTCCGGTTTACGATATTATTTTTCAGAAAAAGGAGCTGTGACTCGTGGATCCTATTATGGCATTGGTTGTAGGGGGATTGCTTGCATACGGCATTATCCGTAAAGTCGCGATAACAAAGAGAAAAATTGAAAAAGAAAAAGAACAATAAAAATAAATCCTTTTGAAGCAGTGTGAAAGGGTATCGTTCGTTATTATTTGGTTAAGCCATAAAGAAGCGATTTATCCGTTTAACGAAGAAAGAATTGCAAGGGTTTTTGTACTTGCACACTCTTTTTAGGGTATTAACAATTAATTTATCAGATCACAGAACAACTCAGGGAATAACCCTTTGAAAAAATTTAAGTGTACGGTTTAATGCTGTTTCAAAATTGGAAAGGGGCATCCAATGGTCGAAATTTCAACTTATTGGATACCCCTTTTTCATCAAGTATTTTCCGTTTTATAAAATGAATAGAATCTTTAGACCCGCTGTATTTTATGTTCTACATCTATTGCGGGTAATCCCAGATTTTCTCTGAGAGTGGTCCCTTCATATTCGGTACGGAACAGGCCCCTTTCTTGCAGTTCGGGAATGACAAAATCGGCAAAATCTCTAAAACTTCCCGGGAAATAAGGGAACATGAGATTAAAACCGTCCGCCGCATCGTTTTCAATCCACTCTTGCAACGCGTCAGCAATTTGCGCTGGTGTACCAAAGATAATCCGGTGTGCCCTTGATCCTGCTATTTTGCGATAAAGCTGACGAATGGTGAGGTTTTCCCGTTTAGCCAAGTCAATAATCAGCTTTTGACGGCTTTGATTTCCATTTGTCAGGGGAATATTCCCCGGAAGGGGCCCATCCAGATTGCAGCTGCTGAGATCGGTTCCTAAATAATCGGATAAAAAGTCGAGTCCCACCTCAGGAGTAATCAACTCCTGCAATTCTTCATATTTTGCATATGCTTCTTTTTGAGTACGTCCAACATATACAGATACTCCCGGCATAATTTTAATATCATCAGGGTTGCGTCCGGCCACAGCTGCTTTATTTTTTAACTTTCTGTAGAAATTTTTAGCCCCCTCCAGGGTTTGTTGGGCTGTAAAAACGACATCGGCATATTTGGCCGCCAAATCAGTTCCTTTCTCTGATGAACCTGCTTGAACTAACACCGGCCGCCCCTGAGGCGGTCTTGATGAATTCAGGGGACCGCGCACGGAAAAGTGTTTTCCATGATGGTTTAGTGGATGCAGCTTGCCCTTTTTAAAAAATTCACCCGTATTTTTATCACGCACTAACGCATCTTTTTCCCAGCTTTCCCAGAGCCCTTTTACTACTTCAACGAATTCTTCGGCACGTTCATAGCGTTCTTCATGGTCCAAGTGCTTTTCTTTGCTGAAATTATATGCCTCTGCTTCATAATAGGAAGTGACAATATTCCAAGCTGCACGTCCGTTGCTGATATGATCTAATGAAGAAAGCTTGCGTGCAATATGAAAAGGTTCATTGTAGGTTGTTGATGCTGTAACGGTTAAACCGATCCGCTCAGTAACGGTTGAAAGAACGCTTTGCAGAGTGAACGGTTCGAAACGGACAAGCTCCGCCGGATGTGACAGGTCATGGATAGCAAGCCCGTCACTTAAGAAAAGCATATCAAGCTTGGCTTCTTCTGCTTTTACTGCTATTTTTTTGAAAAATTCAAGGTTTTCACCGGCATCGCTTGGAACTTCCGGATGACGCCAGGAAGCAATGTGATGCCCTGTACCCATTAAAAACAGTCCCAGTTTCATTTGCTTTTTTACCATTTCCAATCCCCCTAAATAAGCTGTACATCTTGTGCCAAAATTTTGCGGACGCGCGGAATAATCTTTTCGCCGACTTCTTTGATTACCTCCAGATGAGGAAATCCACGCAGAAGTACTTTATCAAAGCCGAGCCTGATGAACTCTGCGAGGCGCTCCGCAATTTGGTCCGGTGTTCCGACCAGAGCGATTGAATTGCCGGTTAAAACCTGTGTTAAGCCTGCCCAAATATTCGGTGCAATTACAAAATTGCGTTCCTTGGACTCCAGCATTAACCGGTGAAGACGTTGGACACCGACCGCTCCATTTGCCAGAGTGTTTTTGTGTTTTGCTGCAATAACTTCAGGATCTGCCTTACTTATCAATTTCTCAGCTTTTTTCCATGCTTCTTCCTCGGTATCTCCTGTGATAACCTGGAAGGAAATACTGTAGGATAAGGTTCTTCCTTTTTGTCTGGCCAATTCCTGTACTGAACGTAATTCTTCCCTTGTGTTTTCCAGCGTTTCACCCCACAGCATGTATACATCTGCTAATTCTGATGCAACCTCCTTAGCAATAGGGGAGGAGCCGCCAAAGAATATGGGAGGTGTTTTCTCCGGAAGGCGCAGGAGGGAAGCTCCTTTCAATTTATAAAACTCACCATCGAAATCAAATGTTTCCCCTGCAAAAAGTCTCTTTAGAATCTGGATGTACTCACGGGTTCGTTTATAACGTTTCTCATGGGATAAAAAATCTCCATCCTTGGCCAACTCAGCAGGTGAGCCGCCTGTAACGACATTAAAAAACACACGGCCTCCGGTCCAATAATCAAGGGAAACAAACTGCTTTGCAAGCTGTGTGGGCGGAATGGTACCGGGACGCACGGCAAAGAGTAAATTAATCTTTTCAGTAAATGCTGCTAAATGGGAGGCTGCAACAATGGAGTCAATGCAGTTTCCTCCGACCGGGAGCAGAAGTGTGGAAAACCCGCCACGTTCTGCTGCTACTGCAACCTCTTTAATATATTCAAGGGATGGCTGACGATCAGGATTGACATCCGTTCCCGTCCACTTATTAAATTTTTTATCTTTTGAAGCAATACCAATAAATTCGCTGTCGCCGGAAGTTGGCGCCATTGTTATAAACTCTGTCATCATAATTCCCTCCATTAATTAAATTCATTTACTTTTTAACATCAGGTGCCAATTCTTCATTCTTGATTTCCGTTTTTGCCTGAAGGAGGCCGTTTTTAAAAAGCTCTGAAAACTCACTGAATGTTTTGCCTGCTTCAATGGAATAGAATTGAATTTGATGTTCCAGTGCTCTTTTATATGAAAGTTCACAAAATGTCTCCGGGGGTGCAACAAAGGTTTGAGCCCCTTTTGCGATTGCAAATCTCAGTGTTGCGCTGCGGCGGCCTTCTGTGAGGCTTAATGCAGGATTTGCGTAATCCGTCCACGTCCAGTCTTGTTCGTTAATAATTCGCAATTTCGTTCCTTCCACAATAGGAGTAATGATTTCTTCATTATTTAAAGTTAGTGCAATAGACATAATGAAATTGTCACTCCATTTCTATTGGTTTACTTGGATTTAGGTTAGAGTTTTACAGATGCATGGACACTGACCGCTTTTTGTAATGCTTGCTCAATATCGGCAATGATATCTGTTGGATCCTCCAAGCCTATTGAAAGACGAATCATCTCCGGCGTTACACCGCTTTTTAACTGCTCATCAGGTGTCAGGCGGGAATGAGAGGTGCTTGCCGGGTGTATGACAAGTGATTTTGAATCACCCACATTTGCAACATGGGAGAGCAGTTTGACAGAATTGATAAAGCGTTTTGCTGCTTCAAGTCCGCCTTTAATCCCGAAGGAGAAAATAGAGCCGGCTCCGTTTGGCAAATATTTTTCAGCGAGCTTTTTTTGTCGATTACCCGGCAGTCCGGGATAGTTTACCCATTCAATGCAATCGTGTCCGGCAAGATAATCCGCTATTTCTTTTGCATTTGCAACATGCTGGCGAATGCGGACGGCTAAGGACTCCAGTCCCTGGATGAACAGCCAGGCGTTAAAAGGAGAGAGGGTTGTACCCAGGTCATGACCCAATTCAAACCGCGCTTTCGCGATAAATGCATTTTCGCCTGCTGCTTCCACGAATGAACGATTTCCAATCAGTTCATTCGGTTCAGTGAAATCAGGAAATTTTTCCTCTGACCATTGGAATTTTCCGCTGTCAATAATGATACCGCCGATTGAGGTTCCATGCCCACCGATAAACTTTGTAACCGAGTGGACAACAATGTCTGCACCGTGCTCTATTGGTTTTGATAAGAATGGCGTTGCAAAGGTGTTGTCAACAATTAGCGGGATATTGTTTTGGTGTGCTATAGAGCTTAATACTTCAATATCAGCAATTTCTAAACTCGGATTTCCAATGGTTTCTGTAAAAAGGGCTTTTGTTCTGCCGGTTATTGCCTGCTTTACCGCTTCGAAGTCAGTTCCGCTGACAAAACGAACCGTAATACCGAAGCGTTGGAGGGTTTTAGAAAACAAAGAATGTGTTCCTCCGTAAAGTGCATTTGTTGCGACAATTTCATCGCCAGCTTTGGCAAGGGTTAGTACCGCGATAAGAATAGCGGCTTGCCCCGATGAAACGGCAAAGGCTCCCGTGCCTCCTTCAAGGGCAGCCAAACGTTCCTCCAGAACGGCGTTTGTCGGATTGGCATTTCGCGAATATAAATAGCCATTGCCTTGAAGCCTAAACAGGCTCGCTGCATGTTCTGTATCTTTGAAAAGATAAGATGTTGTTTGAAATATTGGCACTGCCCTCGATCGGGTTAACGGATCAATTGTTTGTCCTGCATGAAGGGCAAGTGTTGCTTGTTTGGTTTGATGTGTCATTTTTTTCTCCTTTCTCATTTATTGGTCGGGCTGATTCTTTTTGTTTAATAAATGACCTTACTTTGAGCCGGACTTTATATTGGTCCAAAACAAGAGCCGTTTTTTCAACAGTTCAAAGCCGGCCATGATCATCACAATAATGATGCTGTTAAAAATGATTCCGGCCAGTACATAGTGATATTGGGAAAAGTCACTATAGTATTGAATAAAGTAGCCCATACCCGACGATGCTCCGAACATCTCGGCAATAGTCAGGATAATAAACGACATGGCCAGAGCTGTTCCTGTACCGCTCAGGATATAAGGGGAGCTTGCCGGGAGAACCACTGTAATCAGAAAATCCTTTCCTTTTAACCCAAGTATTTTCGCATTGTCCAAATAATGTTGCTCAATTAACAGTACTCCCTGAATGGTTCCTAAAAATATCGGCCAAAAAGCCCCCATAAAGATTAATAGAATAGAAGCCGTCTGAAATGTCGGCATAAGGGCAATGGCGTATGGAATGAAAAGGGTAGGCGGAATCGGACTTAAAGCATGAAAGTAAGGCATAAGAATTTCCCGAAATTGCTTATTTAATCCGAAAAAGACACCTCCGCCCGCACCAATCACAAAGGCACTTGCAAAAGCAGGGATAAGAAGCTTCATGGAATTAAATAATCCTGTCAACAATTCGCCAATCTTATTTTTAAAGGACTCTGCCACCGTGATCGGTTCCGGAAAGAGTACCGGATTAATCCATTCTGCGTTCTTTGTAACCAAGGCCCAGATTGCAATAAACGAAATACCGATAAGAATGGTGATACTGTAATGTTTTAAAAATGCTTTCAATGGAATCACATCTTTCAAGAATTTTGTTTGTAAAATTTATCAAGCAAATCTTGATAAAAAGCTTCATCAGGATATTCTTCAATTAATTCTTTCAGGGCGATTTCATATAATTCAATGTTGATATAGCTGTTGATATCGATCTCATCAACATTTTCCAAGTAACCAATACTTTGCATTTGTTCCCACATATTTATGACTTTTTTGCTGTTAGGATCAGCTGAATATCGGGAGTGCTCTTCATTAACAATCTTGTTAATGACTTCATCATCTACGCTCATATATTCTTTTGCGGCTGCAATTGCTGTTTCCGGCGATTCATTTTTCTTTTTTTCTGCACGGATAATCGCTTTTAAGAAACGTTTGAATTCTTCTCCGTTATTTTTGCCTAAGAGTTCTTTCCTGGTTACCACCCGGCAACAAACATGAGAAGGGTCAAGGTCATTACTCCACGCAATGGCTTCCAATCCCATTTCAAGAGCCTGGGCATAAAAGCTGTTTGCCGAAACCGCTACATCAACTTTTCCGGATTGAACTGCTTCAAGGAGCATGCTTCCTGTTTTGAATTCAATAATTTTTAAATCTTTTTCCCAATTAATCCCTTCTTCAGCCAGTTTGGAGCGAAAGACAATGTCAGATGTAAAAATTCGGATTGTACCAATTTTTTTGCCTTTAAAATCTTTAAAGGATTTATATTTATCTTTGTTTTCCTTTTTGACGAGGATAGGATGCCCCCCTTCTAAATGCCCGCCAATTATAGAAAATTCAGAACCATTTGCGATGAAAGTAAGCGGACCGGCTGTTCCAAAGGAAACCCCGACATCGATTTTGCCTGCCTGAAGTGCGTTCAAACCATCTGCCGAATTTGCAAAGCCCACGCGGTTGACCTTAAGATTTTCATCATCAAAATAACCTTCCTGAAAAGCAATATCGATCAAAGGGGCGCCGCTGGATTGACTGAGTCCCACAGTTATTTCATAATCTTTTTCTTTGTTTGCCGGTTCTGAACTGCAGGCTGCAACCAGCAAAATTACAATTCCTGTCAAGAATCCTAAACGGCATTTTCTAAAAAACTGTTTTTTCATAAAAACCTCCTAAATTCCTGATCCTTCTTGAAAATAATTTTGTTGTGGAACGGATCTCAGCAATTCCCGGTTTAAAATATTAAGCAATCTTTCGCGGAATTGACTAAACTCACTTGAATTAAATAAGTGACTGCGTTCCTTTTTGCTAAACGGAACAGTAAGACTGGTTGTAACGGCACCTTCCTTCGCAGGTGTAAATAAAATGATCCGATCTGCCAGATAAATCGCTTCTTCAGCATCATGGGTAACAAAAATAATTGTCCGCTTTTCACTTGTCTTGATTTGCAGAAGGAGATCCTGCAGCTGCATCCGGGTTAACGGGTCCAAAGCACCAAAGGGT
Source organism: Robertmurraya sp. (assembly GCA_025451895.1). Lineage (GTDB taxonomy): Bacteria > Bacillota > Bacilli > Bacillales > Cytobacillaceae > CALKIU01. The sequence goes on along the minus strand of JANWJP010000159.1, from coordinate 428 downwards.
TCATCCATTAATAACAGATCTGCACCAAAACTGAGTGCCCGTGCGATCGCTGCCCGTTGTCTCATTCCTCCTGACATCTGACCGGGATATTTATGACCGGCATGCGTGAGTTTTACAAGGCTCAAATACTCTTCTGCAATATGCTGCAATTCCTTTTTCTTCAATCCTTTCTTTCGTTGTTTTAAGGCTAAAACGATATTATCCCGTGCATTTAGCCAGGGAAAAAGCGAGTAATCCTGAAAAACTACTCCGCAATCGGGAGGAACGTCCTTAATGGATCTTCCATCAATTTTGATATCGCCTTCTTGAGGCTGCAAGATGCCTGCCAAAAGCCGGAGGAAGGTGCTTTTTCCGCAGCCGCTCGGCCCCATCAGGGCAAGGAATTCACCTTCCTTCACCGTCAGATTGATGTCATTTAATATTTTGGT
>JANWJP010000158.1 GCA_025451895.1 Robertmurraya sp. | reverse complement strand
TCTCCGGGCTTTGCCGCTTTCCAGAGAGCAAAATCAAGAGCATCCTTCTTCTTTTCTCCGACGGCAATTCTCGCCCCCGCCCGGAGTTCATCAATTGATTGATGGGAAAGCTTTCCGTAGTCTTTGAATTTGCGGGTGTGAAAATACACATCCCCTCCTGATTCGTAAGCATATCCCTTATCAACCAAAGCTTTTATAAACTCAATAATCGTTTCCATATGCTCGGTGACCCGCGGATGGACAGTCGCTTTTTTGCACCCCAGGGCGGTGATATCTTCAAAATACGCTTGAATAAAGCGCTCCGCCAAAACCGGAACTTCTTCTCCGAGCTCATTCGCCGCTTTAATCAGTTTATCATCTACATCCGTAAAATTGGAGACGTATTCTACCTCATAACCGCGGAATTCCAAGTATCTTCTCACTGTATCAAAAACGATTGCCGGACGCGCGTTACCTATATGAATATAATTATAAACAGTCGGTCCGCAAACATACATTTTCACTTTTCCTTCTTCCAAAGGAATAAAATCTTCTTTTTGTCTTGTCAACGTGTTGTAAATTCTAACTGCCATGCTTATATCTCCTCTCACTCCTCAGCAATTCCACCTCATATGTTAATTGGTCAATTTTCGCTTCAAGCTCGCGGAATTTGTCAAGAACGGGGTCCGGAAGATTCGCATGATCCAAATCCCTGTTAACTCTTTTGCCGTCCTGAACAACGACTCTGCCCGGAATCCCGACGACAGTGGAGTTTGGCGGCACATCCTTCAGGACAACGGAGCCTCCGCCGATTTTGGAGTTTTCACCAATCGTAATGGAACCAAGCACCTTGGCGCCTGTAGAAATCAATACATTATCCTTGATAGTCGGATGCCGTTTTCCTTTTTCCTTTCCGGTTCCGCCTAATGTGACTCCCTGGTATATCGTAACATTATCGCCGATTTCACATGTTTCACCAATGACTACTCCCATGCCGTGATCGATAAAGAAGCGGCGCCCGATTTTAGCGCCGGGATGAATTTCGATCCCCGTAAAGAAGCGGCTGATCTGTGAAAGCAAACGGGCCAAAAAATAAAATTTTCTTTTATATAAACCGTGGGCAATGCGATGGCACCATATAGCATGCAAGCCAGAATACGTTAAAATGACTTCTAAATACGATCTCGCTGCCGGGTCCTGTTCAAAAACAACTTCAATATCTTCTTTCAGTCTCTTGAACATTCGAAGATACCCTCCCAATCATAAAATTTTGGAATTTCATTTGCCTTTCCCGTTTTAACAACCTTCAAAAATTCGGTTATCCCATACCAATACTTTTCCCACACTGCTGCTTTTTGAATACTATGGTGCATGAATAAAACTTATGTCAGAAAACACAAGCCGCCATTCGATCTGCCGGTCATTAACAGCCGGTTCGCTGCACTGAAATTCAATCAGGCGCCAATCGCTCCGGCAAAATCCCCCAATCGCCCCTGCAGACATTTGCAATCTTCATTTATTCACAGGTCTTGTAAAACACGGGAACCATCCGGAAACTAAAAATGCGTCCCTGTCCATAACGACAGAGACGCATGATATACGCGGTTCCACTCTGTTTAGGCAAAATTTTTTGCCTCAACTCTGCCCTGTTAACGGAAGGATCCGCCCTGTTCTACTAAAGCTTTGTTTTGGCATCATTTAATAGATGACTGATGACACCATCAAAGTCAGCGTCTCTTTTTCAGCTCTTTCGAAAAGGGGCTCAGAGGTGCATTTCAAAAAGCGAGAGGCTTAAACCACTTTCAGCCGGTGATGGTTCTCTCTGAACAGCATCACTTTTTTACTTCTCCTCATCAACACGTTCCAATATAGACTTATTTACTATATATCTTGATACATTTAATATATTACATTTTCATCAAGATGTTAACTATTTATCCACTGTAATTTTCTTCTTTTTTCCGTCCTTTTTAATTCCGATAAAACATGAGTCTCACCGGATTTCTAAATGAACGGTTCCCGTTAAAACTTTCCGTTCAATACATCCGATAAACGCTCAATCACCTTCTCCCGGCCCACAAGCGCAATTGACTTTTGCAGATCCGGTCCGTGCGTTTGTCCCGTCACAGCTGCCCGGATTGGCATAAACAGTTTCTTGCCCTTTTGGCCGGTCGCTTTTTGAACGGCCTTTATTTTTGCTTTAATATCCTCGGCCGTAAAAGAATCCATTCCTTTCACTTCTTCTAAAAATGCCCCCAGCACCTGAGGAACTTCAGGTTCGGACAAAACAGCTTTCGCCTCTTCGGTGAACTCCAATTCATCCTTAAAGAACAGTTCGGACAACCCGACAATTTCCGCACCATAGCTCATTTTATCCTGATAAAGGGCAATCAATTCCGCGGCCCATTTACGCTGTTCCTCAGTCATTTGCTCAGGAAGACGTCCGGCCTTCACTAAATGGGGAAGAGAGAGTTCCACTAATTGATCGTGGTCAAGTTCTTTTATATACTGGTTATTCATCCATGTCAATTTTTGTGTGTCAAATACTGCCGGTGACTTGGACAGCCGGGCAGGATCAAAAACTTTAATAAGCTCTTCACGGGAAAAAATCTCCTGCTCATCTGCAGGCGACCAGCCCAACAAAGCTATAAAGTTGAACAACGCTTCAGGCAAATAGCCGAGTTCTTCATATTGTTCTATAAACTGAATGATCGACTCATCACGCTTACTGAGTTTCTTGCGGTTTTCATTGACAATTAATGTCATATGCCCAAAAACGGGCGGCTCCCAGCCAAGCGCTTCATAAATCATTAATTGCTTCGGTGTATTGGAAATATGGTCATCCCCACGGAGAACATGAGTAATCTCCATTAAATGATCATCAATGACAACAGCAAAATTATAGGTCGGCACTCCGTCCTGTTTGACAATAACAAAATCACCGCCGACTTCATCGGATGCAAAGGCCACACGACCTTTCACCATATCATCGAACTCATATGTTTTTCCTTCGGGAACGCGGAAACGGATGACCGGTTTCCGGCCTTCTTCCTCCAGTCTGCGGGCATCCTCTTCGGTCAAATGGCGGCATTTTCCCGAATAACCGGTTATATGCCCGGTGGCGGCTTGCGCTTCCCGCTCCGCTTCAAGTTCCTCTACCGTACAATAACATTTATAAGCGTGGCCGGTGCGCAGCAGTTCTTCATAATATTTTTGATAAATATGGTTGCGTTCGGACTGGCGGTATGGTCCGTATCCGCCGTCTTTATCGATTCCTTCATCCCAATCCATTCCAAGCCACTTTAAATACTTCAACTGGCTTTCTTCTCCGCCTTGGATATTGCGCTTTTTATCTGTATCTTCAATTCTTATAATAAATTTGCCACCGGTATTTCTGGCAAACAAATAATTAAATAAAGCGGTTCTGGCATTTCCGATATGCAAATGTCCGGTAGGACTCGGCGCATACCTGACGCGAATAGAATTTGACATAAGAAGCCTCCTCACTAGTTCTCTATTTTTAGAATTCTACATAATTTTCTTCAAGAGCACAACCGCTGTGGCAGCAATCCCTTCTTCCCTGCCGACAAAACCGAGTTTCTCCGTCGTAGTGGCTTTAACATTAATCTGTCCTGGCTCACATTCCAGCAGCCGGGCAATCCGTTCCTGCATCTGACCGATATAAGGACTCATTTTTGGCTTTTGGGCCATAATCGTACAATCGGCATTGACAAGCTCATAGCCTTTTTTCTTGATCACATTCTGCCATATGTATTTTAAAAGCTCGGCAGAATCGGCATCTTTATATGCCGGATCTGTATCGGGAAAATGCCTGCCGATATCTCCTTCTCCGACTGCCCCGAGGCAGGCATCTGTAATCGTATGTAAAAGAACATCCGCATCTGAGTGGCCAATTAACCCTTTTTCATAAGGAATTTTAATTCCTCCGATAATCAGGGGCCGCCCCTCTGCAAATTGATGCACATCGAACCCTTGTCCAATCCGGAACATCACTGAATCACCTTCCGCAAAGAGAATATCCAAATAGCAAGCCCCTGTTAACCCGAAAAAATGCGGCACGGACTTGCTACCTGGAATTTGCCTGTTTCTTTTTTAAAATCGCTTCAGCAAAATACATATCTTCTGAAGTAGTCAGCTTAATATTATCATAATCTCCTTCGACAATTGCCACCGGCCAGTTCAACCGCTCAACAAGACTGGCGTCATCGGTACCGGTAAACCGGTCCTGCACCGCTTTTTGAAACGCCCTCCGCAGCAAAGAAACACGAAAAGCTTGTGGGGTTTGGACCGCCCACAAGCCGGAACGTTCAATTGTTTCAGAAACTACATGATCTTCCACCTTTTTAATTGTATCCTTAACCGGGACAGCAACAATGGCAGCACCGTGCTCCTCGGCGGCACGGACTGAACGGTGAATCAATTCCGTGCGGATAAAAGGGCGGGCAGCGTCATGAACAAGAATAATTCCTTCCGGTTCTGCGACTTTAAGTCCGTTATAGACGCTGTCTTGACGCTCCTTCCCTCCGTAAACAATGGAAGTCACTTTTTTTATTTGATAATCAGATATAAGCTTTCTAAAAGGAACCTCGTCAGTGGGGGAGATGGAAAGAATGATCCCTTTACATTCTCTATCGTTTTCGAAAACTTTTAACGTATGAATCAAAATCGGAATCCCGCCCAGTTTAAGCAAGAGCTTGTTATAACCGGCCCCCATCCTTTTCCCCTGACCGGCGGCTGGGATAATCACCTGATATGCCAACTTCAAAACTCCATTCTTCCTACAATGCTTTCTCCAATATTTTCGGTTTTGCAAAAATCATTCTTCCAGCAGAAGTCTGCAAAACGCTTGTAACAATAACATCAACGCTTTTGCCGATATAATCGCGTCCGCCTTCTACCACAATCATAGTGCCATCATCAAGATAGGCAACCCCTTGATTTTGCTCTTTCCCGTCTTTAATTACATGAACATTCATTTCTTCGCCGGGCAGAACAACCGGTTTAACCGCATTGGCAAGATCATTGATATTCAATACAGGAACATTTTGCAATTCACATACCTTGTTCAGGTTAAAATCATTTGTGACAACCACTCCGTCCATGACCTTGGCAAGCTTGACGAGTTTGCTGTCCACTTCTTGAATATCCTCAAAATCGCCTTCGTAAATTTCCACTTGAATCGGCATCTCTTTTTGGATGCGGTTTAAAATATCAAGCCCACGGCGTCCTCTGTTTCTTTTTAAAACATCCGACGAATCGGCAATATGCTGAAGTTCCTCAAGAACAAACTGAGGAATCACAATCACACCTTCAAGAAAACCGGTCTGGCAAATATCAGCAATTCTTCCGTCAATGATAACACTTGTATCAAGAATTTTATAGATTTTCTTATTAACTTTCTCCGTTTCTTCTTCAGAATGTTTCTTCTTTTTTACGCTGAAAAGATTCAGGACTTCATTGCGTTTCTTTAATCCGACCTGAATACCGAGATAACCAAACAGCAAAGTAAGAACGATTGGAAGGACGGTATTCAATCCCGGGATTTTCATTAAATTAAATGCATAGCCGATCAAAAAAGCAATCAGCAGCCCGATAATTAACCCGACACTTGCGAAAATAATATCCGTAACCGGTGTTTTAACAAGGGTCTCCTCAAACCACTTTACAAAATGAACAACATGATCAACCGCCCAGAATGAAATAATATAAAATATAATGGCACCAAAAACAGCGGCTACATACGGATTATTTATCCATGTATAATCCTGTAAATGGATAAATATCAGCAATTGCGGCATGAGAAAGATCCCCAACGTTCCGCCTGCGATCAAAAAACAGGCTTGAATAATGCGTTTCAGCATAAATTTCACCTCCTTAAATTTATTATAAACAATTTCTGCAAGTTGAAACCAACTATTACAGAATTTTTTGATACTGTAACCAGATTGCAATATTGGTGTCATTTAGACATTCTGCTGTTTTGCACAGGTGACTTTCCAATACCGATATTCTTAGGTTAGCATCACCAAAGGGATCAAGTCAAATGATAACTTATTATTCTATCATACCTATTATACCCATTCAATATTAACTTTATGTTAACCTCTTTATCTTTATATCGCCCTGAAAAACAGCTTTTAAAGGCAGGATCGTTTTACCCCGCAAAACTCTCAGGTTTTGGCAGTTTCCCCGGTCACACCGGTTTACCCCGTTTCCTAAAATTGGTCTAAACCGGCCGGTTAAAACAACCGGCTTTACTCAGAAGATGTTTCGGAGCGCTCTTTTTCCAACGCAGGGGAACAGGCATTTTTTAATTGTTTTCAACCGGCAGCCGGCAGAAGCCGTTGCCGGGAATAATCAAAAAAACGGGTCCTGAAACACTTGATCAATCACTTCATTTAATGTATTACAGGAGATAATCTCAATTTCCGTAAAGATTTTCGGATTTCTCAGTGCATTTTTGGCAATAAAAACCTTCCGGTAACCCATCCGTTCGACTTCTTTAATTCTTGCTTCCAGCGCCGGAACCTTCTTCAGTTCCCCGGTTAAGCCGATATCAGCTATAAAAACGACATCATTCGGAATTCCCTTCCCCTTATAAGAAGAAACGATACTCATGAGTACGGCAAGATTGGCTGCCTGCTCCTTTAAACGGATTCCACCCGTTGTTTTGATGACCACATTCTGAGTGAGCATTTGCAAACCGGCTCTTTGCTCCAGGATTGCCGTTAATGTGCTGATTTGTTCCTTGCGCATACATTCCCCAATCCGTGAAGGGTAAGGAGTATATGAAGGCGTTACGAGGCTTTCCACTTCGACGATAATCGGCCGCGTTCCTTCTTTAATTACCGTCAAAGCACTCCCGGTCACAATTTCCTGTCGCTGGGTAATGAAATATTCGGAAGGGTTGTCAATCGCCCGGAGCCCGTCCTCCTCCATGGAGAAAAATCCAATCTCCCCCGTGCTTCCGTAGCGGTTTTTGCTGGCATAAAGCTGTTTCAGTTGCTCTCCGTCCTCACCCTCCAAAATTAAGACCGTATCAACCAAATGCTCCAAAGCCCTCAACCCGGCCAGTTCATTATCTTTCGTCATTTGTCCGACCATCATAACAACTCGGGGACGCTGCGGGTTTTTGGCAACCTCCAGCATTGCATTGGCGCATTCCATGGTCTGGGTGGGACTTCCAGCCCGTGAAGGAAACTCCTCTAACACAAAGGTTTGGATACTGTCAATAATTACTACATCCGGGTCTATATCGCCGATAATCCCCAACACATTATTCAGGCTTGAATCCGAATGAATCCAGATATTCGGATGGATGCTGGGCAAAATCCGGTCGGCGCGCGTTCTAATCTGGCTTTCGCTTTCCTCACCGGAAGCATACAGCACTTTATAGCCCTGCGAAGCAATATCCTGGCTCACCTGTAAAAGCAAGGTGGATTTTCCTGCCCCCGGCACGGCCGTAATAATGGACAGGGAATCCTTGACAATTCCTCCGCCCATCACCCGGTTAAATTCAGAGATAGAGGTTATAATCCGGTCGCTTTTTGAAGAACTTGTATCAACAAGTCTCTTTACCGGTGTTTTCACCTTTTGAACCCTGACATTTCTAATCTGCTCACTGCTCCGGTTCATATTTTCCTGCAATGTTCCCATTTTTCCGCAGCTGTTGCAAAATCCCTGCCATTTCGGATGCTCGTGGCCGCAGCTTGAACATACATAAACTGTCTTTACTTTTTTCACCATGTTTCAACCTCATCCCGTCCGTCTGTTTTTATGTACCGGCTGTCTCTTTTTTGAAAAAAAAGGGCCGGAAGCCTCTGTCCGATACCGGTCAGATACGGTTTCTCTTTCAGGCTTCAGACCCCCTATCAAACGGCTCATTTCCGCTTTTAATTCAACTGCGGTTGTCCTGTTCTAATGACAAACTCTCCGTTTTCCACATCAATAATAACCTTTTGACCTTTCAAAACAGTTCCTTTCAACAATTCTTCGGAAAGTCGATCCTCAACATGCTTTTGAATGGCCCTTCTCAGCGGACGGGCTCCATATTCCGGATCGTAACCCTCATCTGAGATTTTTTCCTTGGCGGCTTCGGTCAATTCGAGCGTGATGTCCTGCTCTGCCAGGCGTTTTACAAGCTGTTCGGCCATTAATGTAACAATTTTCTTCAGATGTTTTTTCTCTAAAGCATGGAACACAATGATTTCATCAATCCGGTTCAAGAATTCCGGACGGAACGCCTTCTTCATCTCTTCCATCACTTTACTCTTCATATCCTTATATTCCTGCTCTCCATCTTGGATGTTAAAGCCCACATATTTATTGTACTTTAATGATTGGGCTCCCACATTGGAAGTCATAATCAGGATCGTGTTTCTAAAGTCAACAGTTCTTCCTTTTGAATCTGTCAGCCTTCCATCTTCAAGAACTTGCAACAAGATATTGAAAACATCGGGATGGGCTTTTTCAATTTCATCAAGCAACACAACCGAATAAGGTTTGCGGCGCACTTTTTCTGTTAATTGGCCGCCCTCTTCAAATCCCACATACCCCGGAGGCGAACCGACAAGTCTTGATGTTGAATGTTTCTCCATATATTCTGACATATCTACGCGAATCATTGCATCCTCATCGCCAAACATAGCCTCTGCCAACGCCCTGGCAAGCTCCGTTTTTCCGACACCTGTTGGACCAAGGAAAATAAACGAACCAATCGGGCGTTTCGGATCCTTTAATCCGGCGCGGGCGCGGCGGACAGCCTTGGCAATTGCCTTAACCGCTTCTTCCTGGCCAATCACACGGGAGTGGAGAATTTCCTCAAGGCGGAGAAGTTTTTCTGTTTCCGTTTCAGCAAGTTTTACAACAGGAATGCCGGTCCAGCTGGAAACGACGCTGGCAACATCCTCAACAGTAACTTGTGAATTTTCTTTACCTTGTTTTTCCTTCCACTGTTTTTTCGTTTCTTCAAGTTCCTCACGAAGGCGCTGTTCCGTATCCCTTAATGAAGCAGCTTTTTCAAACTCCTGACTTTGAACAGCCGCATCTTTTTCTTTGCGCACTTCTTCAAGTCTCATTTCCAATTCTTTCAAATTTGGCGGTGTAGTATATGAACGGAGGCGAACCTTGGAACCTGCTTCGTCGATCAAATCAATCGCCTTATCCGGAAGAAAACGGTCTGAAATATAGCGGTCCGATAACTTAACGGCTGCCTCGATCGCCTCATCAGTAATCGATACCCTGTGATGCGCTTCATAACGGTCACGGAGACCTGTTAAAATTTGAATCGATTCCTCCACGGTCGGTTCATCAACCATAATCGGCTGGAACCGGCGCTCCAGTGCCGCATCCTTTTCAATATACTTTCTATATTCATCAAGTGTTGTTGCACCGATACACTGCAGTTCACCGCGTGCAAGGGACGGTTTCAGAATATTTGAGGCATCGATCGCTCCTTCCGCTCCTCCTGCACCGATCAACGTATGAAGTTCGTCGATGAATAAGATAATATTTCCGGCCTGGCGGATTTCATCCATTACCTTTTTCAAACGATCCTCGAATTCACCGCGATATTTTGTTCCCGCAACGACCGTACCCATATCAAGGGTCATTACCCGTTTATCACGAAGAATTTCAGGTACTTCATTGTTCACAATTTGCTGGGCAAGTCCTTCTGCAATAGCTGTTTTTCCTACACCCGGCTCCCCAATCAAAACCGGATTATTTTTCGTCCGGCGGCTCAATACTTCAATCACACGCTGGATTTCTTTACTTCTTCCAATAACAGGGTCTAAACTTCCTTCCCTTGCTATCTGTGTAAGATCACGGGCCAAACTGTCAAGAGTAGGGGTATTTGCATTTACTGCGGCTCCGCCTTGGTGGCTGTTCGTTTCACTGCTTCCCAGTAATTGGAGGACCTGTTGGCGCGCTTTATTCAGACTGACACCTAGATTATTTAAAACCCTGGCGGCAACTCCTTCTCCTTCACGGATGAGACCGAGCAGAATATGCTCCGTTCCCACATAGGAATGACCCAGTTTGCGGGCTTCGTCCATAGACAATTCAATAACCTTTTTTGCTCTGGGGGTATAATGAATCGTTTGTGAAACATCCTGTCCCCGGCCAATCAGATTTTCTACTTCTTTTTGGATTTTATCAGAACCAAGTCCCAGAGCATATAACGCTTTTGCGGCGATACCTTCCCCTTCACGAACAAGTCCGAGCAATATATGCTCAGTTCCAATATTGTTATGGCCCAGCCTGATAGCTTCTTCCTGGGCTAATGCCAATACTTTTTGAGCTCTTTCAGTAAAGCGTCCAAACATCATATGATTTGCCTCCCTACTCAGATTAGTTTTCCATTTTTAATCTTTCTCTAATCAATGTTGCACGGCGGACATCCCGCTCATTCGGTCTCAACGGCCCGCCCGCATACTGTTGTAAAAAACCGGGCTGGGTAATAATCATCAGTTCATTCAAAATATTTCTGGATATATTCTTTATATACCCCATATCAATTCCCAATCGGACATCGGACAGACAGCTTGCTGCTTCCTTGGATTCAATAATCCGGCAATTAGACAATATTCCATAAGAGCGGAATACCCTGTCTTCCAGCTGTATGCTTGATGTTTTTGCCAAATTCTCACGTGCTCCTCTTTCCTGGGCAATCAATTGATTCACAACACTCTGCAATTCTGTAACAATGTCTTCCTCTGATTTTCCAAGAGTAATTTGATTAGATACTTGAAAAATGTTTCCTAATGCCTCACTTCCTTCTCCATAAATTCCCCTTACTACCAACCCCAGGCGATTAATCGCAGGGATAATACCATTAATTTGCTGTGTCAGCACAAGTCCGGGAAGATGCATCATCACCGATGCTCTCAGACCGGTACCCACATTGGTAGGACAGCTTGTTAAATATCCGATTTTTTCATCAAAGGCATAGTCCAGGTATTCTTCTATCACATCATCTATCGCATTGGCTGTTTTTAAAGCTTCTGATATTTGAAGACCGGGATACAAGCATTGTATACGAAAATGATCCTCTTCATTAATCATAATGCTTATTTCTTCATTTTCCGAAAGAAGAACAGCACCATGTGTTGCATGGTCAACAAGATTAGGGCTGATTAAATGCTTTTCCACCAACACCCGTTTTTGCAACGGCTGCAAATCATCCATAATCAGTAATTCCAATTCACCTATCCCGGGAAATACTTTGTTTTTTACACTGTTATATACTTTATCGATAATTTCTTTTGCTTCTTCACTGCTAAATAATGTAGGAAATCTATAATTGCTGATATTTCTGGCCAACCGGACGCGGGAGCTAAGAACAATATCGGATTCCGGACCTTCTGCACTCATCCATGAACTGAGAGCTTGATTTAAGAATCGTTCTATTGACATCTCAGTTCCCCCCCTCTTGAAAATAGCCATCTAATTGGCTTTCTAAATATTTTATTTGATCACGGATTTCTGCGGCTTTTTCAAATTCCTCTTTTGATACGGCTTCTTTAAGGACCAGTTTTAGTTCTTCAATACTTTTGCGGATATGAATACTTCCTCCCATTCTTTTGGGAATTTTTCCGCTGTGAACAAGACTGCCGCTGTGAAGTCTTCTTAATAACGGTTTTAAATGGTCCTTGAAAGCCTCGTAACAATGAGGACAGCCAAAGTGACCGATTTTTACAAACTGCTGATACGTCATCGAACAGTTTTCGCAATGCGGTTCACTTTGCTGGTAAAAAGGAGTGTTTTGTGCTGTATGAAAAGCACTTTCCATATTCAAAAGTCCGGCTAATAGGTTATTAATAGAAAAACCGGCACCGCCGTGCATCATAAAAACTTCCCCTTTTTCATGCGCACACTTGTCACATAAATGCAGAATCGTCTTTTCACCGTTAATAATTTTTGTCAAATGCACTGTTGCCGGTCTTTCGTTACATTCCTGACAAAGCATCTTGTCACCTCTTCCGCTCTCTCGGATTATTTATATTTGAGTGAATTAAGCATTGCTTTAAGAATTCTGGCGCGTAGTTCATCCCGATACGGAAGATCAAGGTATAGAACAGAACGATCGATCACATTTATCATAATCCTTGCTTCCCGCTCGGAAATTACCTCTTCTTCAAGTAGGCGGTATATGATTTGTTCGCCACTGTTTTGCGAAATCCTCTTATCTATTATGGAAAGAATCTGATCAATCAAATCGGCATCATCATTTGCCTGCACCTTTGCAATGCGAATATAACCGCCGCCTCCCCTTTTACTTTCGACAACATATCCCTTTTCCAGAGTAAAACGGGTATTTATTACATAGTTTATTTGTGACGGTACGCATTGAAATTTGTCCGCAATTTCACTCCGCTTTATCTCAACAATCTCTTCATCACTCATCTCTAAAACTTTCTTTAAATACTGCTCAATGATATCGGAGATATTTCTCACGAAAACACCCCCCAATCTGACTTTGACTATCTTTGACTATAATTATACATGAAGTTTGTGCCTCCTTGCAATCTTCAAACACTCTAATAAATTATTCCACCTTTTGCAAAAAACCAAACATAAGTCCTCCAATATTTTATTTAAAAGTGGAAACAATGGATAGTAAAAGACAGTTAAAAATAGGAATTAGGAAGATAAATGGAAAAAAACAGAACGAAATGCCTGGGAAATTAAGGCAATAAGAGGAATCAAAGATAAATATACATTAGCATATATTCATATGAAAAAATAAAAAAACTCCCCAAAATTACAATTAGGGCGCGGTTTTCAGGGAGATTTTTCTTTATAAACTGTAAAATTAAAAAAGATGTATGCCAGTTATTAAAAAAAGCATTCAATGATATTGAATGCTTTTGGGGTTTGCCCGGCAGCGTCCTACTCTCGCAAGGGAAGCCCTTACTACCATCGGCGCTGGGAAGCTTAACTTCCGTGTTCGGTATGGGAACGGGTGTGA
>JANWJP010000157.1 GCA_025451895.1 Robertmurraya sp. | reverse complement strand
GAAACGAAAAAGGATGAAAATGTCTTCATGAAGTGTTTATGAGGACAAAGTGAATGCGAAAATCGGTGAAAATGTCCTCATGAACGGTTCTAGTGGACAAAATGGGTATGAAAATGAGTCAAATTGTCTTCATGAAAGGTTTATGAGGACAAAGTGAATGCGAAAATCAGTGAAAATGTCTTCATGAAAGGTTCATGAGGACAAAGTGAGAGCGAAAATAGGGGAAAGTGTCCTCATGATCGGACTAAGCGGACAAAGTGGAAACGAAAATGGATGAAAATGTCTTCATGAAAGGTTCATGAGGACAAAGTGGTCGCGAAAATGAATGAAAATGTCTTCATGAACGTTTTTAGCAGACAAAGTGAGTACGAAACAGTTCCAAAACATCTTCATGAGTCATTTATGAGGACAAAATGGTCATGAAAACCGACCGAAATATCCCCCATAAACGGCTTTAAAAAACAAAACAAACCCAAATAAACAGCAAAATGTCCCCATGAGACGGTTCTAGAGGATAGAATCTCCAAAAAAACTCTCATATGTCTCCATGAACCAACACCAAAAGCCTCGATCTTACAATAGGTGGGGGCTATTTGACGTTTACAATAGCAAGAACCTCCGCCGCAATTACTCTCCGCAGTCCAAAGATTTCCATCCGCAACCTTCCGAAAACGACAAATCCTGCCCCAACTCCTCCCCCAAACACACTGCCACTCCCGCCCCAAAAAGCAATAAACAAACGGATAACGCGTCCCCGACTCTGTTTCCAAAACAATTACCTTATTCCGGAAAGAATACCCCACCAAACTGACAAATTTCTCCCTAAATTGAGCTTTTCACAAAAAATTTCCCGGGAAAGGTTAATCAGCCGGAAGATTTCCATCGGTTCCTTTTGGTTGATCCTCGTCCTATAAATTTCACTTCAATATTAAACACATATGTGCTTCCTTTTCCTTTCTTCTCCTCTACTTATAGAACAACTATCACAAAACTTCAGTCGTTTTGTCGACGACTTACAAGAAAGAATTGGCGAAAACGCGGAAGGAACAAACCCTTGCGGCGAAATCTACTCTCCAGTTTGTTAAAATCCCGAACCATCCCCCTTTGCGCACCATTCAACCACCTACCTAAACTTGCTCCTGCAACCCACTGTCACCCAAAACAGAACATACAATGAAACGAAATTTTCAGAGGTGCCCCTTGAAGTGATATGATGTTGCTGAGGACGAGCTCTAAACCCAGCTCCAAACCCATCCTACAAAAAATTTTTTAATAAAAGTGCAGGGTTGATCCGGAACAGTTTCGTCTATTAAGGTGGAAGCTGTTTGAAAGGAGGGGAAGAGAGATAAACGAACAGGTTCTAATTAAAAAAATATTGAACGGGAATGATCATGCTTTCAGGATCCTGGTAGAAAAATACCGCACGGATCTGTTTCGCGTTATATATGCAGTGCTGAGAGACCAAAAAGATGCTGAGGATGCCGCACAAGAAGTATTTGTCAAAATTTATTACTCTCTTCCCCAATATAAAAATCAGGGACTGAAAACATGGATGACCCGAATTGCCGTTAATCATGCGATAGATTTGAAGCGAAAAAGGGAGCGAAGGCATGAAGATGTTGTAGATACTGTGCAATATGAAACGGTCATGAGGCATCAGGAAGGTGTGGAAACTGAGATTCTTACAAAGGAACAAAGGAGACTGATCAGGCAAAAACTAAATGAACTTCCTGAAAACTACCGGAATGTCATTTATGATTATTACATTTTAGAAAAAAGCTACCAGCAAATCGCTGAAGAGCAGCAAATTCAAATTAAATCGGTGGAGGCCAGGCTGTACCGGGCCCGTCAGTGGATGAAAAAACATTGGAAGGAGGAGGATTTCTGATGAAGCATTTCTCTTACGAACAGTGGAAAAGTTTTATAACAAATGAAATGGATGAAACCGGCCGGAAGGTATATGAGGATCATTTATACCACTGTGACCAATGTTTGGAAGTCTACCTTGACGCGCTCGCAGAATGTGAGGCGGGCCTTCCGGTAATCGAAAATGAAGAAACGTTTACTGATGCGGTGATGGCGAAAATAGCCGAACAAAAAGTAGATTGGGACAGCGGTGAAACAGAAATAGGAGCCGCAAGCGGTGCTGAGGCCCCGGTAAAAGCGGGACAAAGCAAACTGTTAAAAACGGGTGCCAAGAAGCGCCATCCGGAAAAAATGCCGTTCTATCACCGGACCGGGTTTCATTTCCTGGTCGCCGCAGCAGCCACATTTGTACTTCTGTCTACGGGTGTCTTCCAAATGATTACCGAGGTGGCAGATTCAATCAGCGCTGCGGAAATAGAAGAAGAAACTCCTTCATTGACAGAAGGATTGCTTAATAAAACCTATGCCTGGATGGATTCGATGAACACGATGCTAGAGGAGGGGGATGAATAAATGAAAAATCCGATTGTCGCATTTATACTGGGATTTTTTCCGGGTGCCGGGCTCCTGTATTTAGGCAAGGTGCTTCGTGGTCTCGTATATATGTTTGGAGAATTCTTTCTGATAGGAATTACATTTTTCGCTTACTTTGCCGGAGCATATTTTGAGCCCATACTGGCGATTATTGCGCTGGGGGTGATTCTCTATTTAATAAGTCTGGTCGATACAGTCGTTACTGCTTCAAAGGAATACCAAAAATTGCGGAACGGAAATGAACTGGATGAAGCGACGGGGAGGGAGCGGCGCTCAAAGGAACAGGAGCGGTTTTATACCATTATTCTTTCCTTTGTTCCCGGGCTCGGCCATTTTCAGCTTGGCCTCATGAACAGAGGGATGACGATTTTGGCTTCCTTCCTGGGTCTGGGTATTATGATTTTCTTTGTCGCTGCCTTAACGGGACGTGGAGCATTTCTTGTGTTCCTTGCATTTCTGCCTCTGATATGGGTTTACGGCTTCTTTGATGCTATGCAGCAATTAGGTAAAAAAGAAAAAGGCGAAGAGCTTGTTGACCGTTCCATTTTAGAGGATTTTGAAATGAGGCATGAAGAGGGCAAGAAAAGCCGGGCCATTGCCACCTTTTTATCCATTTTCCCCGGTGCGGGCCATCTGTATCTGGGTTTGCAGCGCAGAGGCATTCAATTAATGGCTGCGTTTTTGTTTTCAATTTATATATTGGATATTTTGCGGCTGGGAATCTTTTTGTTTCTCATTCCGATTATTTGGTTTTACAGCTTCTTTGACGGAATGCAAAGAGCATCAAAAATCGGCAGAGAGCCGGTCGAGGATGCGCCCATTATTCCGTATTCGGGCAGATATCAGAAATGGATTGGCATCGGGCTGATTGTAGTCGGTTTATATTATTTGACGACGAGCATCATTATTCCGGCTCTGTCACCGACGCTGTACAAATTAATCGATATTGATTTGAAGTATTGGTTTGACCGCTACTTCCAGTTGGCTGTCCTCTGTATTCTTTTAATCGGCGGAGGAATCAAACTTCTTGCCGGGAAAAAAGAAAAGTCAAAGCCCGCGGAAGATGCGGAGTAAAGCCGATATGTTCAGGAGGGAGATTGAATGAGAACATGGAGAGTTGGGACAATTTCCATGGGGCTAGCGCTGCTCAGCCTGGGAATATTCTTGCTCATTTCCCAGGTTGCTTCGCTTGATTTAACGAAGGTAATGCTGGCCTGGTGGCCGGTTATTCTAATCGTGCTTGGCCTGGAAATTTTGATATATCTTTTTATGAACCGCAAAGAAAAGCCAATGTTAAAATATGATTTTCTCAGTATTATTTTTGTGGGCATCATCGGGATGACAGGGATTATTTTTGCCACTTTAAGCTCTGCCGGTGTTCTTGATTTGGTTGAAGAGGCCATTGGCCGGGAACAGCAAACTTATGAACTGCCTGCTTTTTCAGAAAAAATTGACGCCAATGTAAAGAGAGTGGTAGTCGATATGGCGGCTTATCCTTTTACCGTCGAAAGCACCGGCGATAACGCTGTGTCTGTGTTTGGAACTTACTCAGCCTGGACAAAAAATAATAAGCCTGTTTTGGAAAAGGCTGAGGACTATTTGGCCGTGCAAAAGAAGGGCGACACCCTTTATATAACGGTAAAGAACTTGCCGGAATCAAGAGGAGCCCTGGTAAATTCCAATGCCTATATGGAAGGAACCCTGCTGATTCCCGACACAGTTCAATTGGAGCTTGCCGGGGAGTGGAGCCAATTAACCGTCAAGCCGCGGACATTAAAAAATGACTGGCGCATCAATAATTTTTCAAATGTAACTGTCCATCTGCCCAATAACAGTGATGTGGAAATTGCAGCAAGCCACGCCCGGGAATTGAGAAGTGATTCAGGCAAATGGCAGGTCAGTGAAGTGAAGAAAATCAGTACGGTTGAAGTGGTTCAGCAAGGTGATGGGGTGGTTTATGCAGAAGATTTTGATCAGGATCGAATCAACGGCGTTTTAAAAATGGGAGAGGGAACCCATACTATCCATCTTTCAGATATAAATACGGTCAATGTGAAAACGAACTGATAAGAGAAGGCACGTCTCTATTGTGCAGACGTGCTTTTTTCCTGTTTGTGTTAATTAAACGACAAAGCAATTACGAATATTCTAAAATTTTAAAATAAATAAGACCCACGGGGTGCTGAAAATTGCTATTTACAGGATAGATAAGATATTATAGAAATTGGGTAATTTTAAAATGAAATAAGTATTTTACAACAAACTATAGGATGATGGATGAGATGAAAAGAGCAAGAATAATTTACAATCCAACTTCCGGTCGTGAAATTTTCAAAAAACATTTGGCAGATGTACTGGAGAAGCTGGAAGCAGCAGGTTATGAAACATCCTGTCATGCCACAAAGGGCGCCGGTGATGCGACAAGGGCCGCCCGGATTGCGGTGGAACGAAAGTACGACATCGTTATTGCGGCAGGCGGGGACGGAACATTAAATGAAGTGGTAAACGGCCTGGCTGAGCAGGAATTTAGACCAAAGTTGGGTATTATCCCGACAGGAACGACGAACGATTTTGCCCGGGCTTTGCAAATTCCGCGAGATGTAGATGCTGCGTTAGACATCATTATAAAGGGAGATACGATTCCGGTCGATATTGGCCGCATGAATGACAAGTATTTTATTAATATTGCCGGAGGAGGGAAATTAACCGAACTTACATATGAAGTTCCCATCAAACTGAAAACGATGCTCGGACAACTTGCTTATTATCTGAAGGGAATAGAAATGCTTCCGTCCATCAAAGCAACCGAAGTCACGATTGAATATGACGGCAAGCTTTTTGAAGGAGAGGCCATGCTCTTTTTAGTCAGTTTGACAAATTCCGTCGGCGGTTTCGAAAAGCTGGCGCCGAACTCTTCAATTAATGACGGCTTCTTCTCCCTGATCATTCTCATGAAAACAAATCTTGCTGATTTCATCCGGCTTGCCTCATTGGCATTGAAAGGGGAGCATATCCACGACCCCCGTGTGATTTACACAAAGGCCAGCCGGGTCAAAGTAACATCCGAAGACAAAGTGCAATTGAATGTAGACGGTGAATACGGCGGACTGCTGCCTGCAGAATTCGTAAACCTGTACCGCCACTTGGAAGTATTCGCTCCGTTGGACAAAATCCGTGAAGAGGACCGGCCGTAATACAGCGACCGGTCTTTTTTGTGTTTACTGTTTCCGTTGGCGGAATTTCAATAAGAGCCGGTTCACTTTGTTAACTCTGAAAGAGGTTCAGCCAATCGGAAACAGTCGTCGGATCATAGAACTTCTTTCCGAAAAAAGCTGAGCTCTCTGAAAATGGTCTCCTGATTTTCGAAGTAGATTCAAAAACGAGTGGAGTCGTTATGAAACGGTCTCCAGATCCTTGAAGTAGGTCCCGAAATGGGCTGACTCGTTCTGTAACGGTATCTAGATCTTCGAAGTAGACCCCGAAAAGAGTTGAGTAGTGCTGAAACGGTCTCCAGATCTTTGAAGTAGGTCTTGAAAAGTGCTGAGTTGTCCTGAAACGGTCTCTAAATCCCCGAAGTAGATCCCAAAATGAGCCTGTCAATCTTGAAACGGGCACTAGATCGAAAAAGTAGGTCCCCAGATCCTCAAAGTAGATCCAAAAAAGTATGAGCCTCCTGAAATTGGTTCACAGAACATCAAACTATTTTCCAAAATTGACTCAACCCGCTGAAAAATAGTCATCAAAACAGAGAACAGTTTCCAAATTTAAATGGCTCCCTTCGAAGTTGAAAGCTGTCCGCTATTTGTTCAGATGAAAACTTGCACTATTTTTAAAGTTATTTTCGCTTTTTCTGCCCCTTATGATACAATTTCTCTAGTCAAAAGAACGGAAAAAGAGAAAAGGAAGATTCTAATGAGTGCAACATTACCTGTGCAGAAAAATGATTATATAGATGTAGTTTTTGAAGATTTAACTCACGACGGAGCGGGTGTTGCTAAGGTTGATGGTTACCCGCTGTTTGTGCCAAACGGACTTCCCGGCGAAAAGGCGAAAATTAAAGTGGTCAAGGTTAATAAAAACTACGGCTATGGCAGGCTGATGGAACTCTATGAACAGAGCCCTGAGCGGGTGGACGCCCCGTGTCCTATCTATAAGCAATGCGGCGGCTGTCAGCTTCAGTATCTCAGCTACAGGGGACAACTGAAGGCTAAGGAAAAGCAGGTCCGTGATGTCATGACCCGAATTGGAAAATTGGACAATATTAAGATTCATCCTGTTCTCGGGATGGAGGACCCGTGGCATTACCGGAATAAATCTCAAGTTCCGGTCGGGGAGCGGGAAGGCGGGCTTGTGGCCGGTTTTTATCAAAAACGATCCCATGACATAATCGATATGGAAACCTGTTTGATTCAGCAGAGCAAGAATGACGAAGTGATCCAGAAAGTGAAGAAGATTTGTGAAAAGTACGGCATCGCCGCCTATGATGAAATCCGCCATAAAGGTGTGCTTCGCCATATTATGGCACGCTGCGGTTACGCCACGGGGGAAGTGATGGTGGTACTCGTGACAAGAACGGACGATCTTCCCTTTAGGAAAAAAATTGTTGCGGACATTGTTGCGCAGATTGAGGGCGTAAAATCGGTGATTCAAAATGTCAACGACAGAAAAACGAATGTCATCCTCGGCGAAAAAACGCGAGTTCTCTGGGGCAGGGACGTAATTTACGATTCTATTGGCGATATAAAATTTGCCATTTCATCTAAGTCTTTTTACCAGGTCAACCCGGAGCAGACGAAGGTGCTTTATGAGAAAGCGCTCGAGTATGCGGAGTTGACCGGTACGGAGACGGTGATTGACGCTTACTGCGGGATTGGAACGATTTCATTATTTTTGGCGCAAAAGGCAAAAAAGGTGTACGGCGTAGAAATCGTTCCCGACGCCATTGAAGATGCGAGGCGAAACGCGGACTTGAACGGAATTACGAATGTGGAATTTGCAGTCGGCAAGGCGGAAGAAGTGATTCCCGCCTGGTATGAGGAAGGAATCACTGCAGATGTGCTTGTTGTGGATCCGCCACGCAAAGGCTGTGATGAAACCCTGCTGGAAACGATCATTGCCATGAAGCCAAGGAAGGTCGTTTACGTGTCCTGCAATCCGGCTACACTTGCCCGCGATTTGCGCATCCTGGAGGACGGCGGCTACCGCACCCTTGAGGTGCAGCCGGTGGACATGTTCCCTCATACTACGCACGTGGAGTGTGTGGCCAAATTGGAGTTAAATTTGTAATTTTAAAATAAATTCGTCCAATTTAAAAAGTAAATTTCCTATTCCGACCCGGATTTCGTTAAAAAATAAACTTCCGATTTCCGGGTCTTTTTCTGTTCAAACCATTGCAGCTAGGGAGTTTTCGATTTTTAAATGGAGTTTCGGAGGAAATTTCTATTTCAGCGGAACTGAGCGGGGGAAATAGGAGATTTATTTTAAAGTAAACGTCAAATAGCCCCCACCTATCATAAGATCGGGGCTTTTGCTATTATTTAGTTGATTGTTTGAAGGCTATACAAGTTATAGGCAATGTCGTTGACCAAGGCAGTAGCCGGTCCAGTGCATCCATATCTGTCAAATCAATATTGGGAAGTTGCTCAAATAAATAGCGAAGATAGTAGAAGGGATTTAATCCATTTGCGATCGCTGTTTCCACAATACTGTATATAATGGCACTGGCTTTTGCGCCTTGCGGCGTATTACTGAACAGCCAGTTTTTCCTTCCAATGACCACGGGCTTAATCGATCGTTCACTTCGATTATTATCGATTTCTAGCCGCCCATCCTCTAAGAAGGCCACTAATTTATCCCATTGATTCAGACAGTATGTGATTGCTTGTCCCAAACTGCTTTTTGGCAACACCTTCTGTTTTTGTATATTGAGCCACGAGAAAAATGAATCCAGTACCGGCTTACTGAGTTCAAGCCGTTTTTCATAGCGATCGTGCGGCTCCAGTTCTTTTAAATCCCGTTCGATAGCGAAAAGATGATTACAGAATTGGAGACCCTCAGTTGCCATGACTGGTTTCGGGCTGTTTGCGGGCAAGGATTTCAATGCATCAGTAAATCCTCTTCTGGCATGTGCCCAACAGCCAACAAGGGTGACGTTTTCTACTTTATGATATCCGGCATAGCCGTCTACCTGGAGATATCCTTTAAACCCTTGCAGGAATTCCTTTGGATTTTCTCCGGCTCTCGTTTCCCGATAATCATAAAGGATGATCGGAGGCCCTTCTTTGCCTGTTCTATAAAGCCACAGATAAGACTTCGATGAGGCTGAACGACCAGGTTCGTGAAGAACCTGCAGAGTCGTTTCATCGGCAAATATGATATCGAGCTTTAAAAGCAGATGATGCATGCGTTCATAAAGTTTTTCCAGCCAGTGACTCGCAGTGTAGATCAT
>JANWJP010000156.1 GCA_025451895.1 Robertmurraya sp. | reverse complement strand
TATACTTTAACAAATTGCTAAACGCTTTGCTCATTTTGATAACCTCCGAACACTTGTTCTTGATTTGATTATAACAAGAATTCGGGTAGCTATCAAATATCAACATTTATCTTTAACAGAGCCTTTTAAAAAAGAAACTGAACGCCCTTTTTATCTCATTATTCCAAAAAAAAAACCGGCAATTTCTTTAGCCGGCTTGTATCAATACCACGGATTCATTTTCATGAACAACGCCAACATTTAACGGGAATTCGGAGGGGAAGGACTGATTCCCCAAATTTCGCTGGCATATTCCCGGATCGTGCGATCGCTCGAAAAAAACCCGGAACGGGCAATATTTACCAAACTCATGCGCAGCCATTTATCTTTATCTGCAAAAGCTTTCTCAACCTTTTTTTGTACTTTTGCATAAGCATCAAAATCTTTTAATACCAGATATTGATCGTTTTGCACGAGCAGGGAATCATAAATCACACCAAATTCATCCGGGTCTTTTTCCAAAAACCCGTTCACCAATTGATCGCAAACCTGGCGGATTCTCTGATCATGATGGTAGTATTCCAGGGAGTTATAACCGCCGTGCTCGTAAATTTTTAAAACTTCGTCCGCCGTCAATCCGAAAATAAAGATGTTATCTTCACCCACAATTTCCTTAATTTCAATATTTGCACCGTCCAGGGTTCCCACGGTGACAGCCCCGTTCATCATGAACTTCATGTTTCCCGTACCGGAAGCTTCCTTGCTGGCCGTGGAAATTTGTTCACTGACATCGGCCGCAGGAAACACCTTTTCAGCAACGGAAACACGGTAATTTTCGAGAAAAACCACTTTCAACTTATCGCGGACATCAGGATCCCCGTTTATTTTTTCAGCCACTGAGTTGATCAACTTGATGATCTTTTTCGCATAGTAATAGCCGGGAGATGCTTTGGCTCCGAAAATAAATGTTCGCGGATAAATCTCAAAAGAAGGATCTTCCTTCAACATATTATAGAGATGCATGATGTGAAGCACGTTTAAAAGCTGGCGTTTATACGCATGCAGCCGTTTTACTTGCACATCAAAAATTGAAGAACAATTAACCGTCATTCCTGTTTGTTTTTTTATTTTCTCCGCAAGCCTTTCTTTGTTTTTTCTTTTGATTTTCTGCAGACTTTCCAAAAAGCCCGGATCATCTTTAAATTTTTCCAGCTCCCGCAAGTATTCCGGATGTGTTATCCACTTGTCACCTATCGCCCCGGTAATCAGGGATGCCAATTCTCTATTGGCTTTTAACAGCCAGCGGCGATGCGTAATCCCGTTTGTTTTGTTGTTAAATTTTTCGGGGCTGTATTCATAAAACGGTTTCATTTCTTTCTTTTTCAGAATTTCTGTATGCAATTTCGCAACGCCGTTAACACTGTGGCTCCCGGCAAGGGCAAGATGGGCCATATGAACCTGTCCGTGGGAAATGACGGCCATTCTTTCAATCCTTTTCCAATCGCCCGGATACTTTTCCCACAAAGCCCGGCAAAATCTTTCGTTGATTTCGTGAACAATCATATAAATGCGCGGCAGAAGCGGGGCAAAGATTCGCACGGGCCATTTTTCCAGCGCCTCAGCCAATGTTGTGTGGTTGGTGTATGATATGGTCCTCGTTGTTAAATCCCAGGCCGTGTCCCAGTCAAGTTGCTCCTCGTCAAGGAATATTCTCATCAATTCCGGTATGGCGAGTACGGGATGCGTATCATTAATATGTATGGCCACATAATCCGGAAAATCCAAAATACTTTTATGTTCCTTCCTATAAGAAGCAACAATGGATTGAATCCCGGCGGACACGAGAAAATACTGCTGTTTTAAGCGGAGGATCTTTCCTTCATCATGGGTGTCGTCCGGATATAAAAAGCCTGATACCGCTTCCGTTTCCCTTTTGTATTTCATGATATCTTTATTCAGAGAAACAGCAGACGGAGACGGTTCAGCGCTCCACAGTCGCAGGGTATTAACGGTGCGGGAACGGTAACCCACAACGGGCAAATCATAAGGAACAGCTTTGATTTTTTCGCTTTCCAAATGATGAAAAGTGAGACGGCCGTTCTGAACGGATGTTTCGACTCTGCCCCAGAAAGGGACCTCAACAGCAAGATCTTCCTTTCTCACCTCCCAAACATGTCCGCTTCGCAACCATTGTTCAGGAAATTCCACTTGGTAACCATCAACAATCTTCTGTTCGAAAAGCCCGTATTTATAGCGGATTCCCATGCCGTGTCCGGGCAAATTTAATGATGCAAGGGAATCAAGAAAACAGGAAGCAAGACGGCCGAGTCCTCCGTTTCCGAGGCCGGGGTCCGTTTCTAATTCTTCCAGATTGTCAAGACTGATCCCCAGTTTAGCCAAACCTTTTTCAACAATATCTTCAATGCCCAGATTAATTAAGTTTTGTCTCAAAAGCCGTCCGGGCAGGAATTCGATGGAAAAATAATAGACTTGCTTTCTTTTGGCACTCCGGTAATGTTCATTTGTACGAATCCAATCCGCACTGACATATTCCCGAATCATTTTCCCCAAGGTTTCGAAATGATCCCACGGAGTGCTTTCGTGAAAGCTTTTTCCACAAAGCATCTCTACCCGTTTTACAAAACATGTTGCAAAATCTTCTTCATTTGAAAACATGTTGTTCACTCCTGACCGTAAGTGCTGCATAAAGCTGATTGTATTTAAAAGCAGACATTGCCCAGCTAAAATCCAGTTTCATCCCCCTCGTCATCAATATTTCCCAAATTGTCTTGTTTTTATAAAAAGAAAGGGCCCTGCGAATCGTAAACAACATATCGTGAGCATTAAAATTGGTGAAAGAAAAACCGTTCCCTTCACCGGTAAATTCATTGTAAGATTGAACCGTATCGTTTAATCCTCCCGTTTCACGAACAATCGGGACGGTCCCGTAGCGCATGGCAATCATTTGTCCCAGACCGCATGGTTCAAATTTTGAGGGCATGAGAAAGAGGTCGGATCCAGCGTAAATTTGATGTGCGAGATTTTCTTCAAAACCGATGTAAGCTTTAAACTTGTCCGGATAACGATGCTCCATCTCCCTGAAAAAATGTTCAAACTGCGGTTCTCCGGTACCGAGAATAATCATTTGAACAGGCTCGGTCATGATTTCATGGAAAACACAAGTGACCAATTCCAAGCCTTTTTGTTTTGTCAGTCTCGTCACCATCGCGAGAATGGGAATATCTTCATCATCCGGCAATGCAAAAAAGGAACGAAGCGCTTTTTTATTCTCTTTTTTTCCCTCCGCCAAACCTGAATGACAGCTGTAATTCCGGGCAATTACCGGATCATGTTCCGGGTTGTAAAAATGATCGTCTATTCCGTTCAAAATCCCGATCAAATCGTCAGAGCGCTTTTGCAAAAGACCGTGAAGTTTTTCTCCGAAATATTCGGTTTGAATTTCCCGTCTGTATGTCGGGCTGACCGTTGTTATTTTATCGGCAGCCACAATCCCGCCTTTCATAAAATTAAATGCACCGTAAAACTCCAGCTGTTCCGGGTTGAAATAGACATCAGAGAGACCGAACAAATCTCCCAAAGCTTCTTTCGGCATAATTCCTTGAAAGTGCAAATTATGTATCGTAAAAAGGGAGCGAACGCGCCGGTATTCTCCCTTTTCCGAACCGTATTCATATTTTAAAAGGAAGGGGATCATTGCGGTATGCCAGTCGTGGCAATGGATCACATCGGGAAAATAGGAGACGGCGGTCATGAAATCAAGAACGGCTTTGGTGAAAAAAGCATACCGTTCCCCGTCGTCTCCGTATCCGTACAAATGATCCCTCTTAAAATAGTATTCATTATCCACAAAATAATATGTGATTCCTTCGTGGCAAAGCTCTTCAATACCGCAATATTGATTCCTCCATCCTACCCGGACGGTAAAATGAATCTTTTTTTTCATTTTTTCTTTAAAATGTGCTGGAATGGTTCCGTATTTCGGCAGAATGACCCGGACGTCTGTCCCTTGTCGCTTCAATTCCTTCGGCAAGGACCCGGCCACATCTGCCAGACCGCCTGATTTGACAAAAGGAACACATTCGGATACTGCAAACAAAACATTCAAGGCTTCATCACCGCCCCGCACGATACGGTGATTCCCTTGGCGATGACTTGGGGATGTTTCTTTGAACCTGTTAGTGCGGCTCCTTTTTTAACGGTTATATTTTTATCGAGAATCACTGATTCCAAATAACTATCCGCTTCAATTACACCATCCTGCATAATGATGCTGTTTCTGACAACCGCTCCCTCCTCGACTTTCACGCCCGGAAAAATAATGCTGTTTTCTACTATTCCTTCGATCCGGCAACCGTTGGCCATCAGAGAATTCGTGACCGTGCAACTTCTTGTGCAAATGGTCGGCGGTTCATCCCTCACTTTTGTATATATGGGCATGTGAACTTTAAACAGACTGTTCCGCATCTCTTGTTTTAGCAATTTCATGCTCGTGTTGTAATAGGCTTTAACTGAATCAATCATAACGGCCGGTTCTTCATATTCATAAGTGTTGACAAGGTACGGGCAATTCATGTCTGCAATGACATCCGCCATGTTGCCATACCCGGTTCTTTTCCTGGACTCAATCAGTGAAATGAGCAACGACGTTTTTAACAGGTACATTTCTAAAGAAACTCCGTCTTTTTTTATCACTGTAATCTCTGTTCCGGATTTTCGATGAGCCTTTAAGATTTTCCGAAAGTCGATATTAGCAATGGTATAACAGTTCGCAATTAACGCATACTCCTGACTGCTCCGATAAAAAAAGTCCAAGTAGGCAGCAAAATGGTCAAACAAACCGACTCTCCGCCCCCGGAAATCTTCCGTCAGCAACGGAAATAGGAAAAGCCCGTCCCGTTTCCTGTTCAAATCCCAGTATTCTCCCGACCCGACGTGATCCAATAATGAGCAGTAAGGTGCCTTTGTAAAAATTGCAACACTGTCTATACCGGAATTCACCATATTGGATAAAATAAAATCTATCAACCTGTACTTGCCCCCAAAAGGTAGAGCCGCAAGGGATCGGCGGCTGATCAACCGGTCCAAATTTGAAAAATAGGCAGTGGCATCAATAACCCCCAACAGCTTTTTGCTCAATGATCTCCCTCCGTTTTTGTCTCTGTCCGTTCTCCTAATGACTATAAAGTGTATT
>JANWJP010000155.1 GCA_025451895.1 Robertmurraya sp. | reverse complement strand
TATGGTCTGCCTGTAGCGGCGTAAATTAATCCCAATGCCCAGTTGGAAAAAACATGGCCGGTGCCCGCAAGTTTTTTAAAAATTCTTTCCGCCTGCTCATAGTCGCCGGTATGAATATATGAGACCGCTTCATTATATTGCAATAGGTTTTTGTTCATGGCCATACCCCTATACCAGCTCAATGAGCAGGTCTGTCAGTTCTTCTTCCGCCCGTTTTACACCGTGGGTATTGTTGGCGGCCAGTTCGCTTTTTAATTTGGATACAAGGGCTTCTATTTTTATCTTATCGGACGGACTGACATCATTCATCATTTTTTCAGCGCGGTAAATGATATTTTTAACTTCCTCATAAAGTTCGGATTTATTCCATGCCTGTTCAATTTTTTCTTTTGCAGCCGATACTTCTGAGTCGGACATGACTCCTATTTGGGTGCAAATTGGTCTTTTTTCAATTTTTCCTGTACTTAAAACCTTTGCTTCTACCTGAAGAATGCCGTTGATATCATAAGTGAAGGTTACTGCAATTTTTTCCTCTCCTGCAGGTCTTTGAGGGATTTTGTCCAGAATGATACCATCAGACAGTAAAATATTTTCGTCTGCCCGGGGACTTTCTCCCTGATAAACATAGACATTAACAGAATCCTGATGATCGTAAACAGTAGTATATATCTTTGTCTCTGAAACCGGGATCACGCTGTTCCGGGGAATAATGGGCTCAAAGTATCCCGGCACGAGTTGTCCTCCAACATATCTTACGACTTCTGTTCCAAGGGTATATGGACAAACATCAATGACCATTAATCCGGTTTTCGGGTCGATTTCCCCGCTTTTAATCCCGCCCTGAATGGCGGCCCCCATCGCTATCGCCTCGTCCGGATTGACATCTTTGCGGGGTTTTTTGTTGAATTTGTTTTCAACTAATTCCTGGATAAGGGGGATTCTTGTGGAACCGCCGACCAATAATATTTCATGAATTTCGTTAACGGACAGGCCGGCATCTGACAACGCTTTGTCTATTTCTTTTAATGTTGAGGCGGCCATATCCCGGATCAGGTTTTCAAATTCTTTTCTTGTCAGCTTATAATCAATGCTGATTGGCGCATTATTATGGATACCGGGGAAAGGAGTCGTCATTCGTGTGGACATTTGTGAAGAAAGGATTTTTTTCATTTTTTCCGCAGATTCTTTTAACAGGGCCTTTCTTTTTAATTGTTCCACATCATCTGCCTCTGCAAAAACGCTGTATCCATTTTCCTGCTCGAATTTTCGTTCAATCCAGTCAACGATGGCATTGTCAAAATCCATACCGCCAAGATGGTTGTTCCCGGCGCTGGCTTTTACCTCTACAATTCCGTCAAATAATTCGACGACAGAAACGTCAAATGTGCCGCCGCCGAGATCATAAACAAGAATGTTTTGATTTGTGTCCATGTGATCCATTCCGAAAGCAATTGCGGCCGCTGTCGGTTCATTGATGATTTTTTCCACTTTCAGACCGGCAATTTCCCCTGCTTTTTTTGTTGCCTTGCGTTGTGAATCGGAAAAATAGGCAGGCGCCGTAATGACCGCTTCTGTAACAGGTTCACCAAGAATCTCTTCAGCACAGGATTTTAAGTATTTTAAAATGTGGGCGGAAATCTCTTCAGGACGGTATGTTTCTCCTG
This sequence comes from Robertmurraya sp., assembly GCA_025451895.1. Taxonomy (GTDB): domain Bacteria; phylum Bacillota; class Bacilli; order Bacillales; family Cytobacillaceae; genus CALKIU01. The sequence continues at coordinate 11,044 of JANWJP010000155.1, read as the reverse complement.
AGACAGTAATGATTTCGTCGGTTCCCATCAGCCGTTTTACTTCTGTGACTGTTTGCGTGATGAGAGAAGGAAAAGTATCTTTGGCTTCCTGGCCCACGATGATTTCTCCGTTTTCTGTAAGTTGAAATACGGAAGGGGTTGTTCGTCCTCCGTTTTTATTAATGAGAATTTCCGGTTTGCCGTTTTTTAAGCGGGCGGTTGCGGAATTTGTTGTGCCTAAATCAATCCCGAAAATTGTCATGGCGTTCAGGCTCATTTTCTTTAATCTACTGTGATCACAGTTGCTTTTCGTATGATTTCTTTTGTTTCCTTATCTCTGAACCCGCGCCTTGTCACAGAGTAAACATGATATTGTTCAAGATGGGGAGCGTATTTTTCCCTTGAAACATTCCCCAGGCTAATCATCGTTTTGCCGTCAATCCTTTTTCCCATCACTTGGATTTCTTCAAGGCCATATGAATCAAGTGTTTGCAGGGCGTTGTCAACGACTTTTTCGACCTGTTTTGTTACTTCATCATTTCCTAATTCCTGTATGACCCAATTGACAGAGTCCAACAGGTCAAACATTTCAAGAGCAAGGTTTTTCAAGTCGTTATTTTTATTTTTCAATTCTGCAACGGCTTCCCGAACCACTTCCTGTTTATCGGCCCGGATTGCCTCAACAAATTCCTCAAACTTTGTTTCTAGTTCCTGGAGGCCTTTGAAATTTGCGCGGTTTCCTTTTTTGATGTCTTCTTTTAATGAGTCAAGAAGAGAGTGAATGGACCTGTCTTTTTCTGGCTTATCTCCGTCATGAACGTAAAATTGTTCAAGTGAGGGAAGAGCCGTTAATTCTTTGATGAATTCTTGCTGCAATGATTTGTCCAAAGGTTTTTCGCCTTCTCCCAGACATTTCTGTGTTTGGTGGGTAAAATAGTTTACTATTTTTGAAAGGTCTTTTATCAAATTAAGATCGTCTTTGAATAGTGATGCCAATTTGGCAAAATGCCTTTGAAAGTCTCTGTGAACCTCAAGAATAAGGATTTTCCTTATTACATCGATGTGCTGATTTATTTGCGAGACGGTTAGATTGACAGTTTTTGATTGAATCTGCGGAACAACAGGTTCTGTGGTTTGATCCGGAATATCCCGGAGTTTTCTCTGTGATTGGACCGGTTTATGGGGTTGTTCCGGTTGGTTGTATGTCTCTGAAGCAATTGAGTCTGTTTTCTTGGAAGAAGTAATGTCAATATTTATCTTGCGCCGGATTTTTTTAACGGTTCTTCTTTTTCTAAAACTTAATTGCGGGATGAGTTTTTGCAAAAATTCTTCTCCTGCATGTCCTTCCATACGAACCCCTCACTTCTTGTATCGACATTTTAAAACCTCGATTTCCTTTTGAAACTATCTGATGAAAGAGAATGGTATTCATAATGGTTTCATCAATGGTATCCAGATTCTCAACGGGCTGCCGGCTGGCTTTTTACGCCATGACATTTCTTGCTTTTACCATGATTGCCTCTTCTAAAAGGTTGCGGACAAGACGCCCGTTGCCGTGTGTTTCAGGGTAAAGCTGGACAGCTTTTCCGATCATTTGTTTAAAAATTTGCCTGGCTCTCCCGGTCATTTGAAATTCCCGTTCTTCAAGCATGACATTCATAATTTGCATTAACTCATCAATGCTGTAATCCGGGAAGTCAATATAGTACTTAAATCTCGAGTGAAGGCCGGGGTTTGATTGAATGAAATCTTTCATTTCTTTCGGGTATCCGGCAAGAATGACTATGAGATCTTTGCGTTCATCTTCCATGTTTTTGACGATGGTATCTATCTCTTCCATTCCGAAGTCTGTTGATGCGCTTCCTCTGACAAGGGAGTAGGCTTCGTCAATAAACAAAACTCCGCCTTTTGCTTCTTTAATTTTGTTGGCCGTTTTTATGGCGGTTTGACCCACATATTCCCCGACTAAATCTAATCTTCCCACTTCGACCAGATGGCCTTTCGACAGGACTCCGACAGCTTTAAGGACTTTGGCGACAAGCCGGGCAACCGTTGTTTTGCCTGTGCCGGGATTTCCGGAGTTTTGAATCCTTGTTCTTTTCGCAGTCGGGTAAAAGCGGTCCAGCTGGCGATGTCATGAATTTTTCTTTTGACTTTGTGAAGGCTGATGAGTTTATCCAAATCAGCCATTACCTTGTCAAAAGAGATTTCCTCACTGTTTCGTTCATGCATTCCTCTAAAAAGGTCATCCCTGTCGAGAATGGCTTTCTCCAGTTCATCTGCCCAGTGAAGAATATAGCCGGCCGCTTCATTAAAACCGTGGTTATTGACAGCGGCTTTGATCACGAATCTGACCCGTTTCAGGCAGGTAATAACATCTCTGGCATTTGCCGGGGAAACTTGTTTCAGATTTTCCTTGATATTTTTACTTACATACAGGTTGTGCAGTTGCAAGGTGGCATGGGCGTATTGTATAAACCGGTCAAGATACCCTGGGTGAACGGTTATTCCGGCGAACCATTCCCGTTCAGCCGGTTCGTCCATATTTTCCTGTTCAAATAATTGGGCTATTCTTTCATACCATGAGCCCAGTTTTGATTTCATATAAATTAAACAATCAAAATAATCCGAGAGGGATAGTATTCTCTTTCTTGTATTTTTTTGTGAATGTTGTAGAGCAGCTTTGAAACTAAGCGATGGGAACGGAAGAACTGGTTTTTCAGAAGTTCTTTATCCCGGGTAGTAAAAGCTGAGTTCATATCGTGTGCAAATTCATCAAAAGATTCGTAAATAATCTTCAGTCGTTCTTCCACCGCATGGTATCTCCTTTTCCAATCTCATTCAGACGTGATTTCAGCGAATATTTATTTTCCAGTCCGGCGAGAATGCGCCAGATTATTTTCCTTACTTGCCTTTTTAAGAAGGGTGAACGCCTGACAATCGAAGCGGCGAACGGGCCGATTTTATAATAAAAAGAGACAAAAAAGCGCCCTTTGGCTGTTTTTACCAAAAAGTGATCCCGCCAATAGCGGAGGCAATTCAGTTCTGTAGCAAGAGGCGAACCGAATGCGGCAGTAGCTACAAAACAAGCACTTGAATTTGAGCCACGGTTCACAGGTTGATCGCTCTCCCGGTAATCATTGTTTGTGCCGTATGAAGCACGGGCCGGCTGTGATTGCCGGATAATTGTCATTATTTTTTCAAAAAAATTCGGGTTTAATTCGTAGAGCGCAGGATAATCGGTTTTCAGCCTTTCAATGCTTCGTTTGACTTTGAAGGCAGGTTCATGGGACATTTCGTTTGTAATGTTATTAAAATAAAATCGCCGTTCGTCTTCTTCCATGCTTGATAAATAAAGGGCAACAAGGCGCAAGATTGAACTTGTGATCAACGGGTCCCGGCGCAGCCGCTCGAATTGGTCACGCTCATTCTTTGATGTTTGTGCCTGCTCCATCACTTTTATATAAAGCTCCTTATACGCTTCATACAGGAGAGGGAATTTTATCATCATTTTTTTAATAGAAGCGATGGTTTCTTCAGGCATGTTTTTTGCCACAAAATCAAGATTGTCGAGCAGAATGTCCAGCTGCTCGCGCCGTTTGTCTTCTTCCATCGTACTTCCGTATATGTAAAGGGCTGAAGCATGTTTAAACTCATCCAACAGTTTTTCATCCTTATTCAGCAATCGGTATTCTTTTAAAATTTCATCGTTGTCAGTCGTATATTTGTGGAGGGCTTCGATCAATTCATCTGTCGGATCGAGTTCGATTGCTCTTTCGGTGAGTTTTTTCGCCCAATCAAACATCATGACGTTGTTCAATTCATAGGCAAATTTTCCATATTCTCTGGCAACGTAAGATTTTTCCTCAGGGTGTTTTTCCAATAGTGTTTCGATTCTCGAAAAAGTTTTCTTAATTCCGGCCTCGTTTTGTTCGAGGATGTCGATTTCAACCAGCTTGAAGAGATAGTAGAATTTATGGAAGCCTTCGTTGCTTTTTGAACGAAGGGCGTCTTCTATTGTCTGTCTGGCACGGCGATAGTCTTTTTGGCCTATATATAATTCAGACAGGGAATAAATCGTGTTGATATCGTTTGGGTCCAGCCGGTATGCTTCCTTGAAGTGGTGAACCGCTTCATCGGTTAGGCCAAACTTTTCATAAGCGAATGCGAGATTGTAATGATAGATTGCGTTCTCCGGCTGCATATTTATCAGTTTTTGGGACTGTTCAATGGCTTTTTCGAGGTCTCCGTTGTACATGTAAGCACGGGCCAGCTGGTTGCGGATGTAGCGCAATGATGGATCTATCAGTAAAATCTTTTTCAGGTTTGAGATGGCTGTTTCGAAGTCACGGTTTTCGAATGCAAGGAAACTTTGTTCTTCGAGAAATTTGATTTCGTCGCCGTATTTATACATGGTCTCGTATTCTTTTCTGGAGACCGGATCGCTCAGAATTTCATATGCTTTGCGAATCTTTTTAAATTCTTCAGGGTATTTTTCAACCGGGTATTCTCTGAGCATTTTAATGTAGGCCTTTTTTATATCTGCGGGTGTTGAATTTTCTGTTACATTTAATATTTCATACAGGTTTTGTACCAATTTGAATCCCACCATTTCTTTGCCGGGTTTAGTTTTGGGCGATTTTGGATATGTGTTCGTTTATTTGGAATATGTGTAAGTCGATTTGGAATGTGTGTTCGTTGAGTCAGTGAATGATTCTAATTACCTATTACTATTTTACTATATTTCTTGTGATAAAAAAATTCCAATCTTTCATTAATTGTGATCTTTATCTTATAAATGGAAATTAAAAAAGGATTCTTGAATTTTGTAGTGGAGGAATGGAAGCAGAGGGTTTGTTACGGGGCATTTTGGCTGACGGGCAGGGAGGTGGATGGTTTGGTTATATTGACTTTTCGGGAATCAGGGGGTAGGCGGGGAATATTGGTGGACGGTTTTGTTAGGGAATAACAGGGCTGGCGGGGAATGGGGAGATTTGCTGTGGAACTTTCGTAAGTATTGCGTTTTGAAAGTGTATGAAGCTTTCTGGGGAATATGGGATAGATTTTCGGAGGCGGTTTCTAATTGCGTGGTCTTGTCAGGGAGTTTGGAAGAATTTCGGACAGGAGCGGGGAATGGGATTGCAGGACTTTCGGTCAGGGGCAGGGAGTGGGGGTATTTTGGTGGTATTTCGCGGAATTTCGGATGGGAACTGCCGGAGTGGGATTTTTATTGGGGCTGCAGTAATTTCGGTTTGCGGGTGGGAGTGGGGAAAACGGATTGGACATTTTCATGGGTATTAGTACCGAGTTTTGAGATTCTGTAATGTTCTCTGGGGAATATGGGATAGATTTTCGGGGGCGGTTTCTAATTGCGTGATCTTGTCAGGGAGTTTGGGAGAATTTCGGACAGGAGCGGGGATGGGATTGCAAGAATTTCGGTCAGCAACCGCGAATAGCAAATATTACACCGGAAATATTCATGAGTATGAGCACCGCCTTTCGAGATTCTCTGGAGAAAAGGGAAAAATTCCTGCCCGCTGCGGTTCCCAACCGGGATTTTTGCATCAGGGACTTACAGGAATTTCGGTTTGCAAACGGATATAGGAAGAATTGCTTTGGATACTTTTATGGGCTCCGGGGCGAACCTGAATATGGTGAATTAGACTCACGGGAAATTATAAAGGATTCAGTCAGCAGAGAGATGAAAAAAATACAAGATATACCTGCTAAATTGTTATTTGTAATTGTGAGCAGGAATTCTTCCTGTCAAATATCTCCTTATTTTTTCCAAAATCTCTCTATATTTCGTTTAATAAACTGGAAACGTATTCAACCCTGCGATCTGTTAATCGCTTTAATCCTGTAATCACCTGTTTTTGCTATTTCAGGGAATGATATGGGAGCGCTTAGGGACATTGAACCTGTCCCCACGTCCCGCAAACATTTTTACAATTTGTAAAAATGATTTTTCGAAATTAGGAGAAATACGCTTTCATTTGCATGATGATCGAAATTTTGTAAACGTAATTGGGCGAAATCTGTTGACGCAGTGTTTAGTAGATTATATAATAAAGGCCACAGGGGGATAAAGTAGGATGAAAAAAGTAATTGATGATCCACGGTTGATGATTAAGGTTTGTGATTTATATTATAACCAGAATATCAGCCAGCTGCAGATTTCCAAAATGTTGAATTTATCGAGACCAACGGTTTCCCGGCTGCTTGCTTCTGCAAGAGAGCAGGGGATTGTAAAAATACACATTTCCAATCTGAAATCCGTTGAGTATTGGAAGCTGGAGCGTGAGCTTGAGAAAAAATTCGGACTCAAAGAGGTAATCATCGCAGATTCCGGCTCTTCAGAAGAAGAAATGAAGAAAGAGCTTGGAAAAGCCGGAGCCAGCTATCTTGAGTACATGATTAAGGATGGGTATAAGGTTGGTATTTCGATGGGATCTACTTTGCACCACGTGGTTTCCAGCGTTTCCAATCCGTCCGCATCCGATGTTACTTTTGTACCTCTTATTGGCGGGGTGGGACAACTGAGAATGGAACTTCATGCCAATAATTTGGCAGAGACCATGTCCCGCATCTACGGAGGAAAATTTTTCCCTCTTCATGCACCCGCCCGTGTATCCAACGCAATGATCCGCGATGAACTTATGAAGGAGAAAAGCGTGTCCTCGGTTATCCGTCTGGCAAGTCGTGTCGACATTGCCGTCGTCGGTATTGGATACCCCAATGAAAACTCGGCCATTAAAGCTACGGGATATTTCATGGTAAATGAGATTCAATCTCTGATTAACCGTGGAGTAGCCGGAGAATTGTGCATGCAGTTTTTTAATATAGAAGGAGATACCACTCCTTATAAGAATGATAATACTGTGATTGGCATCGATATCCGTGTTCTCCGGAAGGTGCCGTACTCCATCGGAATTGCAGGCGGCATCGAAAAGCTGTCAGCAATTAAGGGTGCCATTAACGGAGGATATATCAATACATTAATTACCGACAGCGAATGTGCAACGGCGCTGGCATCTGAGGATCATTAGTTACAGATGATCAGCAGTAAAATGTATACGTTTGATTTTCCCGCAAAAATATGCCGGGATTAATTATATAGCTATTCATGCAGGAACAGGTTTTTTTGGAATAAGAATATGAATTCATTAATCATACATCTAGGGGGCAAAGGCAATGAATGAAATACTTGAATTGACAATTAATGAGATGCCGCGCACTGAGTTTGATTGCTCCTGCGGCCGTCGTCACAATTTCAGCGTTCAGGATATGTCTATCCGAAAGGGAGCAATTGAGGATCTGCCCAAAATGGCTGCGCCGTTTAAGGATGGTAAGATACTGGTTGTTTTTGACAATAACACCTATAAGGTTGCAGGTAAAAAAGCAGTCGAGCTGCTGAAAGAGAACGGCTTTAATATTAAAGAACTTCTCTTTGATACCGGTGATGATATTTTAATTCCGGATGAAACAACCCTTGGACGTATCCTTCAAGAGCAGGATCTGGACTGCAAATTGATGATTGCAGTTGGTTCCGGGGTAATTAATGACGCGGTTAAGTTCGTAACATCCCGTACAAAACTGCCTTATATTATTGTAGCTACAGCTCCTTCCATGGACGGATATGTAGCCGACGGTGCTCCAATTATTTCCCAGGGATACAAGTATTCCCCGGTGGCGCATCTGACTTATGGCCTGATTGGCGATACTGATATTTTAACAACTGCTCCTCAGGATCTGATTCAGGCAGGTTTCGGGGATATGGTTGGAAAAATTACAGCTGTTGCAGATTGGGATTTGGCTGTGAAGGTAATTGGAGAATATCGCTGTGATACATGTGTGGAACTGACAAACCGTGCAATGGACATTTGTTTTGCCAAAGCGGAAGGTTTAAATCACCGTGATCCGGAATCACTTGGAGCCCTGCTGGAGGCATTGACATTGACAGGTGTTGCAATGGCTCTTGTAAATATTTCGCGTCCGGCATCCGGAGCAGAGCATATGTTGTCCCACTATTGGGAAATGGATTATATTGCGAGAGGCTTAAATCCGATCCATCACGGTACACAAGTCGGGGTTGCAACTCCGGTCATTGCCCGCTTTTTCGAACTAATGGAAGATCTTCTGCCTGAAGGAACTAAGGAACTTTGTCCTTCACCGGAAGAAATTCGCCAACTTCTTGCCAAAGGCGGCGCACCGTCCAGCCCGAAAGAGATTGGCATTGACAGAGAACTGTTCCGTCAGAGCCTGTTGAACGGATATAATGTTCGCCCCCGTTACTCCATCATGCAATTTGCCAAAGAAAACGGCCGTCTTGAGGAGATTGCGGAGCAAATTACAAGAGAAATCTATGGATGAGATTGAAAAAATTGATATATATTGCGAATATTTGTGAATATTTTTACAAATAGGAATAAAGTTTGAGTGCAGTTAAGGAAATTAGGCAGAATTACGGATGAAATAAAATATGATCAGCTGATGATCAGTAAAGGGGATGCTTATGCTAGCAAAAGAAGAAGCTCTTCAGGGCGTGAAGTTATTTGTCCTCGATATGGACGGAACTGTGTATCTGAGTGACCGCCTTATCGAAGGCTCCCTTGATTTTATCAATGAGGTGGCCGCATCTGGGGACAGAGATTTTATTTTCTTCACGAATAATGCTTCCCGCGTGCCTTCTGTATATGTGGAGAAGCTTCATAAGCTGGGGCTTGAAGTGGATGAAAGCAAGATTTTGACTGCGGGAGATGTCTGCGCCGAGTATATCAAGGTGAACTATCCCGGAGCCAGAGTATATCTGAATGGGACCCCGCTTTTGGAGGAAAACTGGAGGGCCAAAGGTATTCAACTGGTAGAGGAGGATCCGGATGTGGCAGTCCAGAGCTTTGACACTACGCTCACTTACCACAAGCTGGAACGAATCTGCACATTTGTCCGCAACGGTGTGCCGTTTATTGCCACGCATATGGATACCAACTGTCCGACAGCGGACGGGTTTATCCCTGACTGCGGCGCTATGTGCAGCCTGATTACTGACTCTACTGGCGTGAAGCCGCGCTTCCTTGGCAAGCCATGGAAAGAGACGGTGGATATGATTTCAGAAATTACCGGTTATAAGCCGGAGGAAATGGCCTTTGTTGGAGATCGCATCTACACGGATGTGGCTTGCGGAGTCAATAATGGAGCAAAAGGGTTCCTGGTTCTGACAGGTGAAGCGGATATGCAGACCGTGGCAGAATCTGACGTGAAGCCGACCTGTATCTATGAATCTCTTAATGAAATGAGAAAATATTTATAATTTGCCAGAAATAAAGATGTTGGAATCTCAATCTGACAATTTATCAGATTGGGATTCCGGCATAATTAATATATAAAATTAAAGTTTTCAATAATCTGTACCGGTGCTGATAGACGGTTTTTCCGAAATGTGATGCCCTCTCTGCGTCAACACAGTTGTCCGGTGACAGTGATTTATCGGTATTGAGTGATAGGTGAATTGTGAATGGGTAGGCCGGTAAAGGTGTACTCATCGCAGCCAACAATTTGAGGGGGTGGTTGCGCAGAAGTATTCATGATGTATACCCAGTCTTAGAGAGCAGAGCATCTGCCTGTGCCGTTTTTTCACCAATTGTTCCGATTGTTTGCCGGGTTGAACCGGCGAATTGGTTGGTATTTGCGGCGGAAGAGTTTTTGCTTTGGAAAGCTCCTTTTTGTGGAAGGGTTCTTTGTGTAAGAGCACCGGTTTTGCAAGAGGAACTTGCTGAGGGAAAAACGCTTCACTTTCGATTTTGGATAATTTTTACCGCGGAATGAAACCGGCCGGCGGAACTAACTGTTTTCTGGTTTTATAGATTTGCAGATTTTGATTAAAACAGTTTGCTTTAGGAAATTGACTTGTAGACTCTGCGAACGCGCAGATTTTAAAAAGAAAAATGATAGCGGTATCAAGGGATTATTTGGCTTTTGCCGGTTTATTTTTGCCGCTGGATTGATAACGCTTACCTGTCAAGGGTTTGTGTTTATATCAATTTCAGAGAGCAGGGCTTTTCTCCCGTGCCATCAACATCACCAAGTCTTCTAAGCGCTTTCCTGCCTGGAGACGGTGGACCATCCGGCAGAAGAGTATTTTTGCGGAATGAAAACCGGCCTGCGCCTCTGTTGTTTCCAAGTTTTACAGAATTGTTGACTTTGAAAAAAACGGACAAGAGGACCATGTGTGAATTTTAAATTCATAGTTGATTCACCTGCTGTTATTGCAGACAAAAATAAAAATTTTTTTTCGGTGAAAGGAGTCACAACAAGATGTCAAAATATTTAATGGGTATTGATGCAGGAACCGGAAGTGTACGTGTAGCTTTATATGATATCAAAGGAAATAACCTTGCATATCACATTGAAGAGTATGGCACCACTTTTCCGAAAAACGGATGGGCTGAACAGGATGATAATGAATGGTGGGAAGCTTTAAAGAAGGCAATTCCCGGATGTATGAGCAAAACCGGTATTCAACCTGAAGACGTAGTAGCAATCACTTGCGATGCTACAACAAATACATTGGTTTTCCTTGGTGAAGATGATACTTCTGTGCGTCCGCCGATTCTCTGGATGGATGTTCGTGCCGGTGCGGAAGCAGCTTTTATCGACAGCATCCGTGCAGACTATGAGGCTACCCGCTTCTACAAACCCGGCTTCCGCGCAGATACAATGGTTCCAAAATGTATGTGGGTTAAGAAAAACGAGCCGGAGAACTGGGCTAAGATCAAGACTATCATGGAGTTTGAGGATTGGCTCAACTGGAAGTTAACAGGCAAAAAGACAGTTTGTATGTCTATTGCAGCTTTTCGCTGGAACTACGACGACAAAAATGGAGGATATCCGGTAGATTTTTATAATGCTGTTGGTCTTGATGATGTGATCGAGAAGTTCCCTAAAGAAGTTTTAAAGGTTGGCGAAATTGTTGGGAATGTAAGTCCTGAAGCAGCAGAAGTCCTCGGTTTAAGCCCTAATACAGTTGTAGTCGAAGGAACTGCTGACTGTAACGCTTGTATGTTTG
>JANWJP010000154.1 GCA_025451895.1 Robertmurraya sp. | reverse complement strand
TCCAGAGTTTGCAATAAAATTCCAGCTAATTTGATTGGATCCTAATAATTTGTATTGGAAGCCATCAAATTTCAAGGAATTTTAGGTTTAAATAAACGATGCCGTAAGGCTATGAATATTTCAGGTTTATAATTGCTTTATAAAATAGAGGTTGTCGTCAAGAAGCTTTATGTTCAAGACGGAGTTTATCAGCAACCATGGCAATAAATTCCGAATTCGTCGGTTTGGCTTTGGACATGCTTACAGTATAACCGAATAATGACGAAATGGAATCAATATTCCCCCGGCTCCAGGCGACTTCAATCGCATGGCGGATTGCCCGTTCTACACGGCTGGCAGTAGTATTATATTTTTTTGCAATATCAGGATAGAGAACTTTTGTAATTGAGCCCAGAAGTTCAATATCTTTGTAAACCATGGAAATAGCTTCCCGTAAATAGAGATAGCCTTTAATATGTGCCGGAACTCCAATTTCATGAATGATGCTTGTAATACTGGCATCGAGATTTTTCGGTTTATCTTCCGTTTCACGTTTGCTCACGGATGATTGAGAAGAAGATGTTGATGTTCTTGTTACAGTATTTTGGCGGCCGCTTACCTGGCGGATATGATTGCCCAGGTTATCCAGATCGAAAGGCTTAAGCATAAAATACGACGCTCCAAGTTCAACGGCTTTTTTAGTTACATCCTCCTGCCCAAACGCAGTCAGCATAATCACATTTGGCGCCGATTGCTTTTTCATCTCCCTGATTCTTTCCAATACCGCCAGTCCGTCTATATGAGGCATGATGATATCGAGAATTAAAACATCGGGATCAAGATGTTCAAGCAATTTCAAACACTCTTGACCGTTATGGGCCACACCGGCAACCTCCATATCTTCCTGAGAGGAAATATAATCCTCAAGTAATCCGACAAGCTCTCTATTGTCATCAACAATAAAAACTTTAATTTTTTTCACTAATCGTTCCTCCCCCGGTCCTTATTCGTGCTAAATTAGGTTTTACCCCAAAAGTTCCCGTCAAAAGCACAGTTGTAAAATAAAAAACTTCTCCCTGAAATTAAAAAAACAGCCAATTATAGGTAATCTACAGATAATTGATTCGACAATTAGGCAAAAAATCCTTTTCTATTTTCAATTTTTCTGAAATTATATTGATTATAATTTATGAATTATTGACTATAATTAAAATTTATCCTATTTTGTCAAGACACTCAATCCCCTATTTGTATGATTTTTTATAATTTTTTCTATTTTTCTTTCAAAAAAAAATTAACAATTTTTTAGCACAGAGATCAACTCTCTTTATTCTTCATGCTTTCATGCCAAGTTTTGCAAATAAAAACAGGCGGAATTTCCCGCCTGTTTCAAATCAACTTGCCTTTTCCCCGGTTTTATCATATATGTCAATCCCGGCTTCATTAAGCATCCATTCAATATGCACGCCATATCCGGATGTTGGATCATTTACAAAAACATGGGTAACTGCTCCGACCAGTTTTCCGTCTTGAATAATCGGGCTTCCGCTCATACCCTGGACAATTCCGCCCGTTTTATTAAGGAGATCTTTGTCGGTTATTTTGATAACCATGCCTTTCGTCGCCGGAAATTTTTGCGGTATCGTGCTGACAATTTCAATATCAAACAATTTTACCTCATCATTATCAACAACCGTTAAAATTTGTGCCGGTCCGGGTTTTACTTGATGAGACAATGCCACCGGCAAAGGTGTATCCAAAACATGATTTTTGATATTTTTAGTCAGTTTCCCGAAAATCCCGAAAGGACTGTTTCGCTTTATATCCCCAATAACTTCCTTATCCGCTGAAAAACGGGCCAATTTTTCACCGGGCTCTCCATTGCTGCCCTTTTCGATGGATGTCACGGTAGAACGGACAATTTGACCATCCTCAACAACAATCGGCTGCTTCGTGTCAATATCTGAAATTACATGACCAAGAGCTCCGTACTTTTTGCTTTCCGGATGATAAAAAGTCATTGTCCCGATTCCGGCTGCAGAATCGCGGATATAAAGACCCAGTTTAAAGCTGTTGCCGTTTTTCTCTTTTATCGGCTTAATTTCAGTTTCGACCTTTTTATTCTCTCGGAGAATTTGTAAATTCAAGGGTTTTCCGTTCTTTCCGGCTTCATGTACGAAACTTGCTATGTCAGAAAGGGATTTAATTTCTTTACCGTTTATTTTCGTAATAATGTCGCCAACCTTGATTCCGGCTTGTTCTCCGGGTGACAATTTTCCGTTGTCCGAATGAACTTGATGGTGGCCGACTACAAGAACTCCTTTCGTATTCAGCTTTACTCCAATCGATTGACCGCCCGGAACGACTTTAAAATCTTTTAAAACATTTACATCGACCTTTTTAATGGGAAAACCGGCAAGTTCCAAAAACATCTGATTTTTTCCGAAATGTTTGCCGTGTAAAGCAACAACAGCATCTTCCTGTTCCAACTTACTGTTGTCTTCACCCGATAATTTCGCGGAAACAAAAGCCGCTTTATTTAATTTCAGCTCCTGACCTTCAAACAGAGTAATTTCCTTAGGAAATGCGGCATATTCTTTAAACGGTGTATACAAAAAGATTACAACCAATAACGCAAGGAGAATTCCACCAATTAATTTTCTCAGAAGTTCCAAATTCACATTTTTCACTCTCCTCGCTTCTCATCCACAAAACATCATTTTCCTGTGCCACAACCGGCAACAAGCCCAAACAATTTATTCATACCGAAACCTGAAAATCGCCCTGTGGTTAAATTTATCTGAATAACCAATATCTTCAGGTCCGCCGGCAAGCATCGGCAAAAAAATCCTCGTCAAAGGCGATTTAACATAATGGTTACATTTATAATTTCTCCTCCTTGAAACACATTTATAACATGAACGATTTCCATCACAGGAGTTTTTTTTCAAAGATTTTTAAGGGCTTATTTAATAAAATGCAATTTCCTGCCCATTTCTATAAAAAGAATGTTTTCCATACGGCCAAAAACTGAAAAAAACTTAAATATATTGCCGCAACTTGAGAAAAGCAACCGGAAGCGAATTTTTTCCATAGTTATGTCAGCTGCAATCGGGAAATATATTATTGAAGAAAGCCGGACAAAATGACTCACTTTTTCATAACAAAACAGGCTGTCCGTGCAGGACAGCCCTTCTTCAGGTAACTTTTAATTCATTTGCCATTTGAAGCAGTTCGCTTGCATGTTTCCTTGTTATTTCTGTAATTTCATTGCCTGATATCATCCGGCCGATCTCCTTTATTCTTTCATCCATTTCTAATTCTTGCACTGAAGTTTTCGTCCGGCCTTCAGTAATCGTTTTGGAAATATACAGATGAGTGTCGGCCATTGCTGCCACCTGGGGAAGATGGGTAATACAAAGAACCTGTGAGTTCACAGAAAGCTGATATATTTTTTCGCCGATTGCCTGAGCCACTCTGCCGCTCACACCTGTATCCACTTCGTCAAAGATAATCGAGGTTACTCCCTGATGCTTTGAGAAAATGCTTTTCAAGGCCAGCATAATCCTGGACAGTTCCCCGCCTGAGGCAATCTTTGTAAGCGGTTTTAACGGTTCTCCCGGATTTGTGGAAATATAAAATTCAATTTTGTCAGACCCCGAAGGCATAAACTGATGATAATCACTTGTAAACATTACATCAAATACCGTTTTGTCCATATATAATCCTTTTAATTCCGCATGAATCATTTTTGTCAAAGCAGCTGCATATTTTTGCCTGACTTCACTTAATTCTTTTGCTGCAAGAATCAATTCCTCTTTATATGAAGAAAGTTCTTTTTCCAGTTGATCAATATGAAATTCTTTATTCGTTAATGCTTCCAGTTCCTCTTCAATACAGGCGGAATACTCCAGGATTTCATCAATGGTTTTCCCGTATTTCCGTTTAAGTTGATTGATTTCAGCCAGCCTGTCCTCAATGACGTGCAACCGTTCCGGATCAAATTCCAGTACATCCAATTCATTGCGTATCTCTCTGGCTGCATCCTCCAAAATATAAAAACTGTTTGTCACCGTTTCTGCCAAAGTTTGATAAGATGGATCCAATTCTCCCGCTTCCTGAAGATTGCTCATCGCATGTCCGAGCCAATCGAGTCCGGCCTGCTCCCCTTGAAGGGAGGAATATGCAACCTGCAAGGCATCATAAATTTTTTGAAAATTATTCAGGCGTGTTTTTTCTTCAAGCAGCTGTTCATCTTCACCGGGATTTAATTTCGCTTTTTGAATTTCATCAAGTTGAAATGTCAACAAATCCAGACGCTGCGCCATTTGTTGTTCATTCTCTGTCAAATCCTGCAAAGATTTGAGGGTGCGCTGATAAGAACGATAAATTTTCCGGTAATTTTCCAACTCTGCGCTGATTTCTTCCCCTCCAAACTGGTCCAAAAGAGGCAGATGCTTTGTTTCATCCATTAACTCCTGGTGCTCGTGCTGTCCGTGAATATCAATTAGCGTGCTCCCTATTTCCCTCAAAATGGCAATAGTCACCAGTTTTCCATTAACACGGCAAACGCTCTTTCCGGTTCGGGAAATTTCCCTGCGGAGTATGATCATCTCATCTTCTACGTCAATCCCGAATTCACCGGCCTTTTCATAAACCGGATGTTCTTTGATATTTTCAAATTGAAAAAGACCTTCAATCTCAGCTTTGTTGGTTCCGTGACGAACAAACTCAGCTGAGCCTCTGCCCCCGACTAACAAATTAATGGCATCAATAATGATTGATTTCCCTGCCCCGGTTTCTCCTGTTAATACTGTTAAGCCGTTATTAAAGGAAAGAGAGAGGGATTCAATTATTGCAAAGTTTCTAATTGATAGTTCACTTAGCAAGAATCTTCACCTCGGTTATAACATCTCTAAAAATTTCTCAGAAATGATTTCAGTATCTTTTTCTGTACGGCAAATAATTAAAATCGTATCATCTCCGCAAATAGTTCCAAGGATCTCATCCCAACCAAGATGATCAATTAATGCTCCAATCGCATTCGCATTCCCGGGAAGCGTTTTCATTACGATCAGGTGACCTGCACTGTCAATACTGACAAAAACGTCCATTAAATTTCGTTTCAATTTTTGAAGCGGATTAAATCTTTGCACCGCAGGCAGACTGTATTTATAACGTCCGTCAGCGAGCGGAACCTTAACTAGATGCAATTCCTTAATATCCCTTGAAACAGTGGCCTGAGTGACATTAAAACCGGCATTTCTCAGCTCTTCAACCAGTTCATCCTGGTTTTCAATATCTTTATTTGCAATAATGTCGCGAATTTTAATATGGCGTTGCCCTTTACTCAAATCCCGTTCACCTCAGCTTATGTCCATATATGATTTCGTCAAAAAATGACAAAATCCTTTTAGGGTATGGTTTTTTTCTTAAAATCAGTTCCAACACACATGCTTAGAAGGCTTTACATATAGGTGCCTGTTTTCAAAAAAACTTTAGCTGCATAATCTTATATTTCGCTTTCAGGATTGATACCGGCAAGAAAATAAACCTGCATGAATGGACATTTTTTAAATAAATAGGAATAAGGAACTTTCCTTATTCTCCTTCATTTCCATGGTCCTTGTTTTTCAATTGTTGATGTGCCTCCGCCACAATACGGGCAGGTGAATGAGGCAGGGACAGTTCGCCTTTTTCTTTCGTTCCGTCGTAAAACAAATGAAGGAGAAATTCAATATTCCCGTCTCCTCCTGTAATGGGTGAATAAGATAAATTACAGACATCATATCCTTCGTTAACAGAAAAAGCGATGATATCATCAAGAACCGCTTCATGAACCCTTGGATCACGAACAATTCCTTTTTTCCCAACCTGCTCACGTCCTGCTTCAAACTGGGGCTTGACAAGGGCAATGACATCGCTTTTCGGAGTCAGCAATGTTTTCAACACTGGGAGAATTAACTTTAAAGAAATGAAGGAAACATCAATCGTTCCAAAATTTGGCCTTTCCCCGGCTAAATCCTCCGGCTTTACATAGCGGAAGTTTGTCCGCTCCATCACAACAACCCGGTCATCCTGTCTGAGTTTCCAGGCAAGCTGGTTATAGCCCACATCAAGGGCATACGACATTTTTGCTCCGTGCTGAAGCGCGCAATCGGTGAAGCCGCCGGTTGAAGCGCCAATATCAATTAAGACTTTACCTTTCATATTGACGGCAAACTCCTTTAACGCCTTTTCCAGTTTAAGGCCGCCTCTGCTTACATAAGGGTGAATGCTGCCCTTTACAGTTAAAGGGCAGTCAACAGCAATTTTTTCACCAGGTTTCTCAAGACGCACATCATTACTGTATACAAGTCCGGCCATTACGGCCCTTTTTGCTTTTTCCCGAGTTTCAACAAGTCCTCTTTCTACAAGTAAAACATCGACACGTTCTTTCTTTTTTTTCATTGTTTTAAGCCCTTTTTTGTTTTATTCCCTTAAGGTCTTGCAATTTCAGAACTGCATTTTCCACAGTCAGTCCAATATCTTTCAACAGCAAATCTACACTTCCATGTTCTATGAATTGATCCGGGACACCCATCCTGTCAATTTGTGCATGATGAAAACCATGCTCACTGGCGAATTCCAAAATGAAGCTTCCAAATCCTCCTTGAAGTGCGGCTTCTTCAATCGTGAGAATAGGTATATTTTTATTTAGAAGCGATAAAAGCATCGGTTCATCTAATGGCTTGATAAAACGGGCATTGATGACAGATACCTGGCATCCTTGTTTTTCCAGTATCGACGCAGCCTCCAGCGCCATTGGTATCGTTGTGCCAAAAGTAAGGATGGCCGCATCTGTTCCCGGTCTTAAAACCTCCCACGTGCCAATGGGAATTTCTTTAAATTCCCCGTCCATTGGAACACCGAGTCCGTTTCCACGGGGAAAGCGCATGGCGATTGGACCGTCATCATATTTCAAAGCCGTATAGACCATATGCTGGCCTTCATTTTCATCCTTTGGCATCATTAAAACAATATTTGGTATATGTCTTAAATATGCGATATCGAAAACGCCCTGGTGGGTCTCGCCGTCTGCACCGACAAGTCCCGCACGGTCAATTCCGAAAAATACATTAAGATTCTGCCGGCATATATCATGAAGCACCTGATCATATGCACGCTGCAAAAACGTGGAGTAAATTGCCAGAAACGGCTTCATCCCCTGGGCAGCAAGTCCGGCGGCCACTGTGGCTGCATGCTGCTCAGCAATCCCCACATCAAAAAAACGCTCGGGAAATTCTTTTGCAAAGCCTTCAAGTTTAGAGCCGACAGGCATGGCAGGAGTAATGGCCACAATCCGCTCATCTTCTCTGGCCAGTTTTCTGACCGTTTCGCTGACAAGTTTGCTCCATGCAGGCGGGCTGTCAACCGGCTTCAGAAAATCACCGGTCTCAATTTTATAAGCACCGGTTCCGTGCCAATTGCCGACCCGATCCTCTTCAGCGGGTTTATAGCCTTTGCCCTTCTTTGTAATAACATGCAACAGCACAGGACCTTCCATCTTTTTGGCATAGGCCAGATTATCAAATAAAGCTTCAAAATCGTGTCCGTCAATCGGACCCAGATAGGTAAATCCCAATTCCTCAAAAAACACACCGGATACAAGAAGATACTTCAAACTATCCTTAATTCGTTCGGCAGCCGCAGCGACACGTCCTCCCACTGCGGGTATTCTTTTCAACAAATACTCCAATTCATCCTTTACCCACTGGTATTTTCCAGCCGTTCTCAACCTGCCGAGAACATTATGTAAAGCGCCTACGTTGGGAGCTATCGACATCTCATTATCATTAAGAATGACAATAATATTCTTTCTCTCATGGCCGATGTGATTTAACGCTTCCAGAGCCATGCCCCCTGTAAGAGCCCCGTCTCCGATTACCGGAACCACATGAAATTTTTCACCTTTAATATCACGGGCAATGGCCATTCCCATGGCAGCCGACAATGAAGTGGAACTGTGACCCGTTTCAAAAATGTCATGTTCACTTTCTGCCAATTTCGGAAAACCGCTTAATCCCTTATATTGTCTTAATGTATCAAATTGACCGGCCCTGCCTGTAAGTATTTTATGGACATAGCACTGATGACCAACATCCCAAATGATTTTGTCCTTCGGGCTGTCAAAACATCTGTGCAATGCGATCGTTAACTCCACAACACCAAGATTTGGACCGATATGTCCTCCTGTCCTGGAGAGTTTTTCAATCAGAAAATTTCTGATTTCCTGACTTAACTCTTCCAGTTGTCTGTAATTTAGACCCTTAAGGAAAGAAGGGTTTTTTATAGATAATAGATCCATTATTGGACCACTCACTTTCATTTCTTATTCTGACTTTTATGCGGTTTGGTTTTTATATTTTTTCAGAGGATCCTTATATGGAATCTATCCTCACGGTACGGCAGTTTTTTTCGTCTAAAAATCATTTTTTCTCCAAAGACCCTTGTCCATAAAATTTATACTGATTAAAGCATACATCTATAATATATTCGGATAAAGAGCGATTCTCAAGCGGAAAAAAGACAGGATGTTTTGAACGCTGCACTTGCCGGCACTTACCGTCAAATAAAATATTCCTGATCATGATTAATCCCATCCGGTAAAAAAACGCAGTTTTACTGCAGGCGGCAACATTTTCCTGTCTTAAAACAGGAGTAGAAAAATGTATCGCCGCTATTTTGTTGTCTCCAAAAAGCATTCCGGAAAACAAATTCTCCGCACAGAAAGCATGAAATTAATCCGTAAATCCGTTTCGTACACTCAAAACTTTCCCGCCGCAGAGAGCCGTCCAACAATCGAAAAAAACCGCTAACACTAAAGTGATAACGGCCACATTTATACTCCAAATGATTTGGTTGCTTCAGGAGTTGCTCTAAAAAGACTGCGTTCTTTTTGTCCTGTCATGCAGATGAAAGAACCGTTCCTTCAAACTGAAAAAGAAAATCATACCGGATGACTTTGTAAACAAAAGGAATTATAAGACTTCGCCATCCTGATTGAGACAATTATATCACAATCTCACAAACCCCTCAAAAAATGAACGAAAACAGAGTAAAATGACCTAGTTATTCCGGTTAGCCACCAAATCGGTAATTTCCTCCAGTAAATTTGTGCTTAATCCTGTTTCAACCAAATATTTTTTAGCCAGTGCGATTTCCTCATCCAATGCTCTTTTTGCACCTTCTAATGTTAACAATGAAGGATAAGTTGTTTTCTGGTTGGATTCATCGCTTCCGACCCTTTTACCGAGCATTTCCTCTTGACCTTCCAAATCTAAAATATCGTCCCTTATTTGAAAAGCGAGACCCAAATGACGGGAAAATTTCTCCAATTTCCTGATCGTTTCTTCATCGGCTCCGGCCATGATTGCTCCGGCTGTAACACTGTATGTGAGCATTTTGCCTGTTTTATGTTCGTGGATATACTTTAATTCATCCAGTGTCAGTTTTTTTCCTTCACCCAACATATCCGCAGTCTGTCCGCCGACCATCCCCTGAGGTCCGGCAGCTTCGGCAAGATGTCTGATTAAAGCAACCTTACCTGCTGCATCAACAAACTGATCAGGTGTCTCGGCAATCATTTGAAAACTGTATGTTAAAAGGGCATCTCCCGCCAAAATCGCAACTGCTTCGCCGAATATTTTATGATTAGTCGGTTTTCCCCTTCTTAAATCATCATTATCCATGCTCGGAAGGTCGTCGTGAATCAAAGAGTAAGTATGAATCATTTCAATGGCCGCTGCAGTCCACATGCCCATTTCCGGATCCTTGCCAAAAGCGTCTAAAGTGGCAAAAAGCAGAAGGGGGCGGATTCTTTTGCCTCCCGCCTCAAGACTATAGAGCATCGAATCCTTTAAAATTTCAGGGGCCGGCAAACGGTTCACACTTTCTCTCATTTTGGATTCAAGCAATCGTTTATACTGTGCTGAAAAATCCACCAGACGGGGAGAATCCGTTTTATTCATCTTCGCCAATGGAAAAATCCTCCTTTATTCCGTCTTCGGTGATAATTTGTGTTAATTGCTCTTCAACATTCTTCAGCTTTTCCTGACATATCCTGGACAAATCCATTCCTTCTTTATAGATGGAAATCGCTTCTTCCAGAGGAATATCACCCTCCTCAAGCTTTTCCACAATTGCTTCCAATTTTTCCATCGCTTGTTCAAATGTAATTTTATCCTCTTCATTCATTGTTTTTCGTCCCCTCTATTTCAGTTACATTGCAGTACAGTGAACCGTCCCGCATCTGCACTTTGAGACAGTCGTTTTTCTTAAACTTTTCAACACTCTTAACAAGCTGGCCCTTTTCATTATAAACCAGGCTGTATCCCCGCTCCATAACTCTCAAGGGATTCAGCGCTTCTAAAGTGGATACTTTTTCCCTGAAATCTCTGTCCTTCGCAGCAACAATATTGTGCATCGCCCGGTTCAAATCCTTTAAAAGCTGATGATGACGTGAAAGCGAGTCGACAAATAACTGGTGGGGATGAACCCGGTTCATTCTTCCCTTCAGTAATACAAACCGCTCTTTTTTAGAACGGTATAATCTGATCGTTCCGCTTGCCAGCCGTTCGGACAATTTGTCAACTTCTTGAAGCTTCTGCTCATAAATTCGCTTCGGATAACGAAATGCATAAGATCTCTTAAGCCGGTTTAATCGTTCTTTTTCGAAATTAAGCCTTTTCTTCATGGCCCGGATGAGCCGGGACTGGTTTATCAGCACTTTTTCAAGCAGTTCATCGATATGCGGAACGGCCATCTCTGCAGCACCGGTCGGCGTCGGTGCCCTTAAGTCAGCTACAAAATCAGCAATAGTAAAATCCGTCTCATGTCCCACCGCAGATATGATTGGAATTTGGGATTGAAAAATGGCCTTAGCGACGATTTCTTCATTAAAGGCCCACAGCTCCTCAATCGATCCGCCGCCCCGCCCGACAATAAGAACATCTATTTCCCCGTACTCATTCGCTTTTCGAATCGCCCTGACAATTGATTCCGGTGCCTGTTCCCCCTGTACAATTGCCGGAAAAATTAAGATGTTGGCGATGGGGTATCTTCTTTTAATCGTTGAAATAATATCACGAATCGCCGCCCCCGTAGGTGAAGTGACGACACCGATCGTTTTTGGTATTTTCGGCAATTCTTGTTTATAGCATGGAGAAAAATAGCCCGCTTTGTCCAATTTTTCTTTTAATTGTTCAAATGCCAGGTATAAATCGCCGATCCCGTCCGGCTGCATTGTTTTCACATATATTTGATACTGGCCGCTTTGTTCATAGAC
>JANWJP010000153.1 GCA_025451895.1 Robertmurraya sp. | reverse complement strand
TTGCCAAAACTGTGCCTAATGCAGGACACCAGTTCACCGGCACTTCCTCCATATAGGCAAGACCGTGCTCATATAACTTGATAAAAATCCACTGAGTCCATTTATAATAATCAGGATCTGTAGTGCTGATCTCCCGGTCCCAATCATAAGAAAAGCCTAAAGACTTAATCTGGCGGCGGAACGTATCGATGTTCTTTTTCGTAAATTCGGCCGGGTCATTGCCTGTGTCAAGAGCATATTGCTCAGCAGGCAAGCCAAAAGCATCCCAGCCCATCGGATGAAGAACATTATAACCCTGCATCCGTTTCATTCTTGAGATAATATCTGTTGCCGTATATCCTTCCGGATGGCCTACGTGCAGTCCTGCTCCCGATGGATACGGAAACATATCCAGCGCATAAAATTTTCTTTTGCTATCATCATCTGTTGTCTTAAAGGTTTTGTTTTCCTCCCAATATTTTTGCCATTTTTTCTCGATTTCGCGATGGTTAAAGCTCATCCTTTTTTCCTCCTAAAGTATTGCAAAAATAATAATATGTACTGGTTTTAACAGTGTGACACACGAATATCCCTGTTTGAAGTTTTTTCCTGAAATATCAATTTGCAAACATATTTTCTAAAAGTTTGCATTTTTCTAATAAAAAACCTCTCATCCCAAGAAGGGACGAGAGGATTATCATTCTCCGGCGGTACCACCCACATTAGCAGTCAAGTCAGGACTGCTCACTCATAAGCCTTAACGCGGCAGGACGGCAGGCACTACTTCAGGTTCATGCCTGCAACTCAAGAGGCGAGTTCATGATGGGTACCGGTTGACTCGCACCTTCCGTCAACTCTCTTGAACGGTTTCACACCATTACTACTCCTCATCACCGTTGGTACATTATTTGAACATATAAAATATTGTAGTAGACTTTTTGCAAAAGTGCAAGTAATAACTGACACAGGGGGTCTTTCACGACTTTAAGAAATTATATGTGCTCCTGCCTGTTTTGTGCCTGGGCACCAGGAAAATTATTTCCGCACAAGCTATGTAAATAAATGGAAGTATTTTGTAAAAACAGTTTTTCAATTCTCACTGAAATACCTGAAAGCCTGCAGAAAGACTTTCTCCCTGCAGGCAGTGATTGTAAAGCTTTTCAGGATTGCTCAGGCTCCGGATGAAATTTAGATTTTACCGGCTGACCGCCTGAAGCCTCGTATTTTTTCTTTGCCATTTTTACAATGTCATATTCCTTCCCCGCTTCAAAATCCTGATTGTTTATTCCGTTTCTTGTCTTTTGCTCAGGATTATTTTGCTTGGAACGTTTTCTTGTCATATTATTCTCTCCTTACCGATTTCCCAAAATCATTTCATTCTGCATCTGCTGAAGCTTCAGCCGCATCCTGTGAAGCTGTTCCCGCTGCTGGCCGTTTGCGCTCAGCGCCATTTTTGCCAAATCATTATAGGCGGTTTCAAGTTGCTGCAACGCCTGCGTATAATCATCGTCATTATAATTTTCTTGTCTGCTGCTTTCTTCCAATTGCTCCCCGGCATATTGAATAGCAGCCTCACATTGCTGAACCAGGGTATCCATCGAATCGCGCGTAGCCAAATAAGATGCCCCCCTTGTTAAAGTGGCGGTGATTTACTGTTGAAGCACTGCTGCTTCGTTACCTAGTTTGCTCATTATCATTTACTTTAGACCGGAATTTGCCGTGAAAATCATTCCTGTTTTCCCCTTGCATCTTTAAAAATGGCCATATACCGCAGCTTCTGGTACAAGCGTTCTTTCAGTTTTAACATAAGCAATTATTTTTACCCGGTAGCAAGAATTACGGCATCTGCAGATTTTATTATCACGGAGACAATACCGATAGAGTTGGAATCGCCCGTTCGTTCATGGTAAAATTCTTTCTGTGCAACATTTTCTCAGAATATTTTGCTCAAAAATTTTTAGGAGGACTCTGAATTGAACGGGACCAACCCTTTTCCATACGCAACGGATCAAAAACGTTACCATACATGGAATTACCACTTGCGCAGCCATTTTGGCGAAAAGGTCTTTAAAATTGCTTTAGACGGAGGTTTTGATTGTCCGAACCGTGACGGCACCGTAGCATACGGAGGATGCACGTTTTGCAGCGCGGAAGGTTCAGGCGATTTCGCCGGCAACCGGGCAGACGATATAGAAAAGCAATTCAAGGATATAAAAGAAAAAATGCACAAGAAATGGAAGAACGGAAAATACATTGCCTATTTCCAGGCATTCACCAATACCCATGCTCCTGTTGAAGTCCTAAGGGAAAAGTATGAAAAAGCTCTCGCCCAGGAAGGTGTAGTCGGTTTATCCATTGCGACAAGACCGGACTGCCTGCCCGATGATGTTGTCGAATACTTGGCAGAACTGAATGAGAGAACTTACTTGTGGGTGGAATTGGGACTGCAGACCGTCCATGAGCGGACTGCAGAACTGATTAACAGGGCCCATGACTACCAGTGTTACCTTGACGGAGTCAAAAAACTCCGCAAACATAATATTCGCATTTGCTCCCATATTATTAACGGGCTGCCCCTTGAAACACCGGAAATGATGATGGAAACAGCCCGGGAAGTGGCAAAGCTTGATGTGCAGGGGATCAAAATTCATCTGCTTCATTTACTAAAAGGAACACCGATGGTAAAGCAATATGAAAAGGGAATGCTCAAATTCCTCTCCTTCGATGAATACATCCAGCTTGTCTGCGATCAACTGGAAATTCTGCCACCGGAAATGGTTGTTCACCGAGTGACCGGCGACGGACCGATAGACCTGATGATTGGTCCGATGTGGAGCGTAAATAAGTGGGAAGTATTAAATGCCATTGATGCCGAATTGATAAGGCGAAACAGCTGGCAGGGCAAATTTTACAAGAGGGCTGTGAAAGGAGTACATGATTAATGCTTGAAGCAATTCTGCCCTTTGCGCGAACACTTTTAAGAAATGCAGTAAAAGCGGGGGATATTGCCGTCGATGCAACTGCCGGAAACGGGCATGATACGTTATTTCTGGCAGAGCTTACGGGCAGTGAAGGCCGGGTATACAGTTTCGATATTCAAGAAGAAGCCATTGAAAATACGAGGGAGCGGTTAAAAAAGCATCATGTCGAAGAAAGAGTCGTCCTTCTCCGGCAAGGACATGAGACCGTTCGGGAGGCTGTTCCGGAAATATATCACAGCCGGGTAAAAGGAGCCATTTTTAATCTCGGCTATTTGCCCGGAGGAGATAAATCAATCGTCACAAGGCCGGACACAACGATCCGGGCGATTGAAGGACTGATTGATATCATGGCGCCGGGCGGGGTCATCGTTCTCGTCATTTATCACGGGCATGAAGAAGGAAAAACAGAAAGAGATAAACTGCTTGCATATGTAAGCCGGCTTGACCAGAAGCTCGTTCATGTTCTCCGCTATGAGTTTATCAATCAAAAAAATGATCCGCCTTTTATCATTGCGATCGAAAAAAGATGACTCAGAGAGCTGCGATGTGAAGCCTATTTCATTTATATGTAAAAAGGGACAGATACCAGAGGACTCCTTTCCTGCCGGTTCTGTCCTTTTTGCCCATACGTCCTCCGCTGCAAACATCCTCTTTTACTGTCCTATTTGCTGCTGACACTCCTGTAAAATCTTCCGTTCAAATAAAAAAACAGACTGATTAATCCGCTCTTCTTTAACATCCGTTTGGCCAGGTTTTTGACTGTTTTCTGCTCTCGCACCTTATCATCTGACAAATAGATGCCAAGCAGCCCCCTGTTAATCAGACGGTGAAAATGCTTATTGGGCAGACCATCCGTATGCTTGTCCGCTTCTTTGAGAAAATGGAGCATTCGCTCAAAAAGATTTTTATGATCCCGGTAATAAAAACAAAAATTTAAATCCCCTTCTCTCCGGTCCTCCTCCTGATCGATAAAATAATCAAGTAAAATATGGAGGCCCTGAATGTACGGAAAATAACCGTTGCGGATTTTCTCCGCATCTTCCGTCTTAAATTTCCTGTTCATCGCATGGGAAACAAGGCAAAAAATACCCAGTGTGGAGCCGGAGCACGCAGAAAATTCAAACCACTCCATTTCAGGAATTTGATGTTTATTATCATGAAACCATTTTTTCAGGCGGGGAATACGTTCCTCTTCCACAACATGTTTATGGATTTGCAAATCACAATAATAACGGCAAAGTTCGAGGAGATAATCCTTAATGTCCGGATAGTTTTCCAGGGAACGAAGAACATCCCGGCATGTTGCCGAAAGGTCGTGGAGATAATTATTGTCATTCTGCTCTTTTCGGAAACGGTAATAATTACCCGGCTTCGCATCTGTTGTCAGCGCATCCGCCATGGATTGATGAAGCGCTGAAAAATCTTCAGGATCGAGGGAAGTGCTGCGATCGCATAAATTATCCAAATAATCACTAATCGTCTGATATGCAACAATGAACTTAATTGCTTCCCGGTATCTTTTTCCTGCCATCAACCCTAAAATGGCGCCGCCTTCACAATGAAATGTTTTCGATTCGATGCTGGCGAGTGCTTGTTTTCTTAATTCCGGATCGGGAATGTTTTCCGCCCGCTTCTTCCAGACAGATAATTCCCGGTGAACGGCAGGCAAAATTTTCTGATACACTTTTACCATTAATGTCAAAGGCATTTTTGGCACTGTCACAAATTCCACCTCCCGATTCTCAGTATTATCCAAATCCGGACAGTACAGCATCGCTCTGTCTTCCATAGGGGACACCCTGAAAGGGCGTATGGATTGTCCAGGGAAAAATCCTGTTCCTTCATGGCTTTGGTAAAACATGATCCTGTTCCGGCCCACTTTAAGATTTCATAATGTTCAAGGCTTAGGGCTTCTGTATCTGATTCATTTAACAAATCCGGTATGCACCGTTTTTCTCTTCACATCTATTTACAATATTATCATTTTTCCCCTGTAGCACAAACACGAAAA
This sequence comes from Robertmurraya sp., assembly GCA_025451895.1. Lineage (GTDB taxonomy): Bacteria > Bacillota > Bacilli > Bacillales > Cytobacillaceae > CALKIU01. Next base: position 1,770 of record JANWJP010000153.1, on the reverse strand, counting down.
TGGAACAATTTGGAACATATATATAACAATAATTTTTTTATTAAAAAGAAAAAATTTTTTGACAAATATTCCGTGTTATTGGATACAATCTAGTTATGAAATTTTTAAAGGAGAGAGAATAATGATTTATCCATATAAAGGTATTATGCCGAAAATTTCGCCGTCAGCGTTTATTGCTGATTACGTTACGATAACCGGAGATGTCGAAATCGGAGATGAATCAAGCATTTGGTTTAATTCGGTCGTTCGCGGTGATGTAGCGCCGACTGTCATCGGCAAAAATGTCAATGTTCAAGATAACAGCATCCTTCATCAAAGTCCGGGGAACCCGTTAATTTTGGAGGATGAGGTCACAGTAGGACATCAATGCATTTTGCACAGCTGCATTATCCGCAAAAAGGCGCTGATTGGCATGGGTTCAATTATTTTGGACAAGGCTGAAATCGGCGAAGGTGCATTTATTGGGGCAGGCAGCCTTGTTCCCCAGGGAATGAAAATACCGCCGAATACATTGGCATTTGGCAGACCTGCCAAAGTCATCAGGGAATTAAATGAAAATGATATTCGTGAAATGGTACGAATCTCAAGAGAATACGCAGAAAAAGCACAATATTATAAATCACTGCAGAAAAATAACAAATGAAATTCCTGTTAATATCATTCCCCTTTCGACACTTATTATGTGAAAGGGCTCAGACCGGAAGAAACATCTTCCGGTCTTTTCTTAAGAATCCCCCAATCAACCCGATAATAAGATTAGAGCAGCTCTTCAACTAATCGGGTGATATGTATGCTTTTTCTCATTATTGGAATTTTCTTTTTTCTTTTATTAACCTTAAAACTTAAAAAACGCTTTTCGGCTGCTTGTTGTTTTGCCGTTATTATTGCCGGAACGGTCTGGCTCCTTGATCCGCTGTCATCATTGAGCGCCGGTTACTTATTTAAAAATGAGATTCATACTCCGGAAAAAAGCATTTATAATCCGGATGCCGGATTTGAAAATGCAAGTGTGATTAAAATAAAGGAGAGAGTATTAATCGATGCACCTTTGATCAAGCAGCTGCCGGAACTTCCACGCGGATGTGAGGTGACTTCCCTGGCCATGCTTCTCCGGCACGCCAACGTGAATGCTGATAAAATGACATTGGCAGAACAAATCAAAAAAGAACCATCACCATACCGGACCGCAGGCGGGAAAATTTTCTCAGGCAATCCTCATGATGGATTTGTCGGAAACATGTACTCCTTTTCGGAGCCGGGCCTTGGAGTATACCACGGTCCGATTGCCGAACTTGCCAATCAATATTTGCCGGGAAGAATCATGGATCTGACCGGAAGCAATTTTACAGAGTTAAAAATACATCTATCCGATCAGCGCCCGGTTTGGGTTATCATTAATGCGGCTTATAAAAAACTGCCTGAAACCAGCTTTGAAACATGGCATACACCAAGCGGCAAAATCAGAATCACCTACAGGGAACACTCTGTGTTAATAACCGGCTATGATGAGAACTATGTATATTTTAACGATCCTTTGACAGGAGAAAAAAATAAACGGGCAGACCTTGCCGGCTTTGAAGAAGCCTGGGTGCAAATGGGACGGCAGGCAATCACTTATCTGAATCACTGAGCATTCTCCCCCCGTTTTTTCATCAACATAAAAAAGGAATCAGCAGGGCTGATTCCTTTTTTTTTTTATATTTTAAAGGCTGCTTTTGCGAGCACATACTTTTAAAAGGAGTTTTTTTTATACAAATAAACCTGGTGCCA
>JANWJP010000152.1 GCA_025451895.1 Robertmurraya sp. | reverse complement strand
GCCGGAGAAATCACCGGCGGCGGAAGTACGATTACCCAGCAGCTTGCCAAAAACGCCCTTCTTTCCCCTGAACAAACGTACAAGCGGAAAATAGAGGAGTTATTTTTGGCAGTCGAAATTGAAAAAACATACACAAAAGACGAGATTCTTGAAATGTATTTGAATCAGGTCTACTTCGGCAGCGGAGCATGGGGAATAGGAACGGCTTCCAAAAAATACTTTAACAAAGACATTAAAGAGGTCACCGTCAGTGAAGCGGCTTTATTGGCCGGACTCCTGCAGGCTCCGAATGCCTACGATCCATTTAAAAATTTTGACCGGGCCGTAAACAGAAGAAATGTAGTCTTAAAACGGATGCTTGATGAGGAAATGATTTCGGAAGAAGAATATAACACCGCCCTTAATGAAGAAGTCAGACTGGCGGACGGCGGGGGCAGCTACGTCGACCGGAAATACCCGTATTATGTAGATGCAGTCATTGATGAGGCCATTACAAAATACGGACTCACACAGGAAGAAATTTTAACAAGAGGATATAAAATTTATACGGCTATGGACCAAAATATTCAATCGGCCCTTGAGAAGGTTTACAAAAACGATAACCTGTTTCCAAAAAGTCCCGACGAAACGCTCGTACAAAGCGGCGCAGTCCTGATGGATCCGGAGACCGGAGGAGTACTCGGGCTGGTGGGCGGCCGCGGCGATTATGTATTCCGCGGTTTTAACAGAGCGACCCATTTGAAGGCTCAGCCCGGCTCAACCCTGAAACCTTTGGCTGTGTATACACCGGCTCTTGAAGAAGGATTCACACCGGAGTCCATTTTAAAAGATGAACTCACAACATACGGAGATTACACACCGGCCAATGCATCGGGCACCTATCGCGGGGAGGTTCCCATGTACAAAGCCCTTGAGGATTCCTTAAATGCTCCGACGGTCTGGCTGTTAAATGAAATCGGCCTGGAAAAAGGAATCGATTCCCTGGAGAGGTTCGGCATACCGCTCACAGAGGAGGATAAATATTTGGGAATTGCCCTTGGTGGACTGCACAAAGGAATTTCACCGTTAAAATTGGCCGAGGCTTACACAACTTTTCCAAACGGCGGAGTCCGTCAAGAAGGCCATCTTATTACAAAAATTGTCGGGCCGACCGGAAATGTTATCGCCGAACACAAAGGAAAATCTGTAAAGGTCACCTCAAAGGCGATCGCTTATGACATTACATCGATGCTTCTCAATGTCGTGGAAACAGGAACCGGACAAGGAGCAAAAATAGGCGGAGTGCAAATTGCCGGAAAAACAGGCTCAACCCAACTGCCATTTAATGATTTAAAAGGTTCGAAAGACCAATGGTTTGTCGGTTACACACCAAATCTCGTCGGGGTGGTCTGGCTCGGCTATGACAAAACGGACAGACAGCATTATTTGAAAGGAAGCAGTTCGCAAACGGTCGCCCCCATTTTCCGGGAAATAATGCGCGAGACCCTAAGATATGTCGAACCGGCTGAATTCGAAGTTGCCTCGATGAACGAAAGACTTCAAGAAGAGGAAACGATGGACAAAATTATTGAGTCAATTAAGAAAAAAGGTGATAAAGTAGGGGAATCCTTCAAACACGAATTTCCTAAATGGAAACAGATTATCGAAGAAATTCAAAGAGACGCAAAGGACATGTATGATAGGATTATCAAACAGTTTGGATTATAGTCTTTTTACAGCAGGGGTTTACTGAATGGGCCGGGGCGGACAAAGCCCGGCCGGTATGCCCTCATTGAAAAGCAACAGATGGAACAACAGGATGCGGAACTTACTGACAACAGGACGTGATCCGAACAATCATCCGCTCATTCACAAGATTTACGGACAGGCAGCTGTCACCCGGATATTCACGGGAGAAGGTTGCCTGTCCGTTATTTTTTGATTGATTTAAACATGTTCCTGGTCATGTTGGGAATTTTTGTTAATTCAACACCTTCAATCGCTCAACGGGACAAGAAATATCCGTTTATTAAATAGCAAACATTTCCTGTTGCAAAAAGAGCCGGTCTTCCCGGTTTCGCTGAGGCAGGAGGAAGTCTCCATCCGGAACCATTCTACCGCGCAGAACAATCATCCAACTATCGGTTTATTCCAAAAAAACATCCACACTCCTCTGTCCCCAACCGCCTCCACAAGAACTTTTCCACAAAACATTCATGAGCACCGGCTTACAACCATGGATGAAAGACTTTCCACAAATAAGAAAACCTGTCACCTGAAATGTGGACGGATCCCCCGATCCGCACAATTTTCTGTTGTGCAAGCTTATGAATTGTGAATAAGAATGTGGGTAAATATGGCTTTTTCCCCACATATTTAAAATTATTCAATAAATACCCAATATATCTGCAGAAATATGTGGATAAAACCTTGGTTATTCCCCGTTACCTTGTCAGGTAACGGAGAGCCGCTTGCAATTGAAGATCCTTTTCTTCTTTTTGAATTTCTTCACGGGCTGCCTTTTCCAGGGCTGATGCAGTTTTTTTGTCTATTTTTCCGGTAGGTACCAACCCGTGCTGATTTTGAAAAGCGATTAAAGCCGTTTCCGTATCCGCGCTGAAATAACCGTCCTGCCTGCCCGGTTCATAGCCGAGCGCATCCAGTATTATTTGGGCATTTTTCACTTGATCATTATTCATTTCCCGCTCCAATGTTTTTTCAATTTGAATCAAATTTGTTTTAAAAACGGCCGGCTGCTCTACCGGGATGTCCGGTTTAATTCCCTTTTTGTGAATCCAGTTTCCATCAGGGGTCAGCCACTTGAAAACGGTAAGTTTCAGGTCGCTGCCGTCCCCCATTGGCACAGCCTGTTGTACGGTCCCCTTTCCAAAGGTTGTTTCCCCGATTAATGTGTATCCTTCCACTTCCCTGAGGGCGCCTGCCAAAATTTCCGATGCAGAGGCGCTGCCTTTATCAATTAAAACAACAATCGGATATTTCTTGCCTTTCTTCAAATGAGAATAAAACCGTATCTTTTCCCCGTCCCGCTTTTCAATTTGGACATAGGGCTTTTCCTTCGTAACGAGTTGTGTAATAATCTCCTCCACGCTCGGGAGAAGGCCCCCCGGGTTGCCGCGTACATCTATAATGAGCCCGGCAATGCGCTTTTTTTCCATTTTTGCAAGAGCGTCCTTAAACTCCCTGGCCGTTCCCTCGGAAAAAGATGTGATCTGCAAATATCCGATATTTTTACCGGCATGTTTCTTAATGTCGTGGTGAACGGTAATTTGCGGAATTTCATCCCGTTTGATCTCGAGATTCTGGGGTTGACTTAATCCGTCTCTTCTGATTTCCAGAGTGACTATAGTTCCCATATTACCGCGGATTCTTTTGGTCGCTTCATAAAGATTCAATCCTTCAACACTTTCACCGTCAATGGATAAAATTTGGTCATTGGGCTTGATGCCTGCCTTTTCAGCAGGGGAATTTTTAAATGGAGCCACAATAATGACCTTTCCGTCAATCATACTGACCTCGGCACCGATCCCTTCAAAGGTCGAATCCAAAGATTCATTGAACTGGCTGGACATCTCTTTGTCCATATAGACCGAGTAGGGATCGTCGAGAACAGCCAGCATACCTTGGATAGCACCTTCAATCAGAATCTCTTCTTCTACTTTTTCCACATAGCTGGTCATAATCAACTGAAAAGCCCTTTCCACTTTCTCCAGGTCGGTAAAATCTGCCTTCTTGCCGCTTTCTGTGTCACCGGTCTGCTGCGCTTCCTGCAACCGGCTTTCTTCTTTTTCAAAAAATCCCGTCACCACATAGGTTCCTGCCGCACCGAGTAAAAATGAGCCCGCCATGAATACTGCGATCCAAATGCGCTTCATGCGCACCCTCCTTTATATCTTTTAGACTTACTGCGGTTGTCCTAATTCATGCTAATAAAAAGACATCCCACAAGAGTTTGCGAGATGCCTTACTACTGCAAATATATGAATGTTTAAGACTGGTTATGAAAAATATTCATCTAAAAGAATACTATGGAGTTGGCACATCAGCGCACGATTAAGGCAACGGAACTATTCCCGCAGGATTTATACCGTTCCTTGCCTTCCACGGACCTTTATGAAGTTCAAAATGAAGGTGTTGTCCAGTTGAATCTCCGGTGTTGCCCATATAACCAATGACTTGTCCCTGCTTAACCACCTGGCCAGGAGATACAATAAAATTTCTCATATGGGCATATACAGTTGTATAGACCTGACCGTTAATATAATGAGTGATTTGAACCCAATTCCCATAAGAACTGGAGTAGCTCGCATAATGCACTTCTCCGTCGGCCGCTGCGTAAATCGGGACGTTACCCGGTTTTGCAATATCTACACCATAATGGAAAGTACCCCAGCGCGGACCGTATCCCGAAGTTAATACACCTGCTGCCGGTTGCATAAACATTGAGTTGGCAGGAAGGGGAAGTCCTTTGTTGCCGCCACTGTTATTATTGTTATTATTGTTGTTGTTTTGTTTTTTTGCTTCTTCCGCCTTCATTCTCTCAATCGTCCGCTTGATAGCAGCCTCCTGGGCAGCAAGAATCTTTCTCTCCTCTTCAAGGCTGACTTTTAGTTCTCTTACTTCTCCCTCTTGTTGCTTCAATTCGGCCATGACAGAGTCTTTTTCGGCTCTTTGGACACTTAAGCTGTCTTTTAAAGCTTGCAGGTCAGTGAGCATTTTTTCCAGATTTGCCAGTTTGTTTTTTACTTCAACTTGTTTCTTTTGCAAATCTTCCTGGTCTTTTTTATGCTGCTCGATAATACCCTTGTCCGCTTCCATAATAGTGGAAATTGCTCCGAGCCTGCTGATAAAATCGCTAAAGCTCTGTGCTCCAAACAATACATCCAAGTAACTGATTCCATTGCCGTTCTCCTGAAGCGCGCGGGCCCGCTCCTTCAAAAGCTCATTGCGCACTTCAATCCGGCGGGAAAGCTCTTTTATTTCAGCTTGGAGTTGCTTGATTTCTTCCTTGGTATTAGCGATTTCTCTTTCTTTCTGGGCGATTTTTGTTTCCGCATCGCTTATCGCCAAATCGAGCCTTTTCATTTCAGACTTGACCGATGACTGTTCCCGTTGTATTTTCTTGATTTCTCCTTCAGCTTGTTTGATTTTTGCATCCACGGTGGATTTTTTATTACTTATCTCTTTTTGTTCTTGTTGCAATTCACCGATTTTCGATGCATCAACAGTGAGTACTGAAGGAACGACAGGAAGCAGGCTGCCGATACTGACCACTGCCGCAACCGATAGTGTTAGCATCGATTTTTTCACCTTGGACACTCCTCTCCCAGATTTCTAGCTGACAATCGACAATTTTCTAACACTTATGTATAAAAAACATGAATGACAGAACTAGCAGCCACCCATGGTGTTTCCAAGTTTAGTAGATTAACAGTTCCAAAGAACCGAAGACGCGCTTTAAAAAACAGACCGTCTATAAATCTTTCATTTAAATGAAAAAAATTTCACAAATCTGCCAATAGCAGAATGAGCATAAAGGAAGGGGATGCCGGCCTTCCGAAGAAAGGATCACGGGACCGGCATACCTGAAAATCCTTATACCTTCAAAAACTTCCGGACGGACATCAGGCTTCCCCAAACACCGATTAAAGCCCCCATCAAAATTAACAAACCTGAAACCTGATAAATAAACGGGCTGAAATCTAACAATTGAATAAAATGGCCTGCCAATTTGGTATCGGCATAGTCAATGACATATTTATAAATAACGGAAATTAGAATTATCGGTACAATGGAGCCGAGAATTCCAAGCCACAAACCTTCGAGGAAAAACGGCCAGCGGATAAAGGAGTTGGTTGCTCCGACCAGCCTCATAATTTCAATTTCCCGGCTTCTGGCAACAATGGTGATTTTGATCGTGTTGGAAATCAGGAACATAGCTGTAAAGAGCAGTCCTGCAATTAACACGATTCCCACGTTTCTCGATACATTTATAAATTTGAACAGTTTTTCAACCGTGCCCTGACCATATTTGACTTTATGAGCAAAAGCCATTTTCTCAATCTTCTCCGCAATCATCATCGTATCTTGCGGCTCCTTGGCTTTAACTATGAACACGTCATTCAGGGGGTTGTCCTGTTCGAACATGGAAAAGACTTTCCCGTCTTCACCGAGACTCTCCATTAAATTGTTAAGTTCCCGATCCTTTGGCGAAAATTCAATGCTTTCAACTTCCGGAATGGCGCTGATTTCATTTCTCAGAGCCTGCTGGTCCTCCTCTGTTGCAGTCAAATCAATATGAACGCGGATTTCTACATCCTTTTCAATATCCCCGGCAACCTTATTTAAATTCATCATTAAGACGAGAAAAATTCCCACTAACAACAAAGTGACAGTAACAGCACTTATCGAAGCAAAGGTCATCCAGCCGTTTCTGCCGACGCTGCGGAGACTTTCTTTAATATGGCGGCGAAGTGTTCTAATTTTCATATCCGTATTCACCCCGTTCTTCATCCCTGACAATCATGCCGCCCTCTATGGCAATCACGCGATGCTTGATTTTATTGACAATGTCTTTGTTATGTGTCGCCATAACAACGGTCGTGCCTCTCGTATTGATCTCTTCAAAGATCTTCATGATTTCCCATGATGTATCGGGGTCCAGATTTCCGGTCGGTTCATCGGCAATGACAACCTTCGGGGAGTTGACAATCGAACGGGCAATGGCCACTCTTTGCTGCTCTCCTCCCGACAGTTCTGTCGGGAACATGCGGGCTTTATGTTTTAACCCGACTAAATCAAGGGTTTCCATAACCCGCCTCTTTATATATTTCGGATGTTCCTCAATAACTTCAAGAGCAAAAGCGACATTTTCAAAAACCGTTAACTTGTGAAGGAGTTTAAAGTCTTGGAAAACAACGCCTATATTCCGTCTTAATAACGGAACCTTACTGTTTTTTAAATTCCCGATGTTGATTCCATTAATAATGATCGTACCCTGGGTTGCTTTTTCTTCCCTGTACATCATTTTTATAAAAGTGGATTTCCCGGCACCGCTGGGGCCGACCACATAAACAAACTCACCCTGATTAATTTTTACGTCAATTCCATTTGCTGCTATAATGCCGTTTGGATACTTCTTGTAGACTCCTCGCATTTCAATCATTCATAATCACCTATGTTTACCTACTTTTTCGAATTTTCCAAATCAATCCCCGCAAAAAATGTATTGTTTCGATAAAAAACGACTAATTTTGCACATTATTCATTATACCATCTTATAATCTCAATAAAACTGATAATATATTACAGTTTCATTTCAAAAGAAACAAAATCTAATCCAAAAGACCGGGGTTACTCCCTTTCACATATTAATAATACTACAAAATAACTAGTTTTTCAGTCCCGTTTTTGTTGAAAATAATTTGAATACTCTGCCTTTACATTAATTTACGAATGTTGTCATCTTCGCTTTTGTCGAAAATTGACGATAAGTTTTGTGAAAAAAAAGTGTTATTTATGTGAGGTTCATTCATTATTCGACAGAAAAGAATAGAGGAAAAGTAGGATACATTGCCCAATAATAAATTCACAAAAAAGTCAGAATTGGCGATATATCGCATAATTGTTTTTTATCCGGCTGTAAATATTCTGGAAAAAATCGGGGACAGTAGTCATCTGAGGAAGCAAGTGAAGTGGAAAACGGCAAATGGCAGCTTTTAGATAGAGGCTGAATTTGGAATGGAAAACAGCAAGGGAAGAAATGGAGCAGTATTATTAGAAGGGCAGCAATTTCGAAAAGACAGGGCCCCTGTTTCCGGGAGTAGATAGAAAAACTTACTATCTTTCTCCTTGCGAAAAGTAAAACCGGACTCCCGAAAACCGGAAGCCCGTTCAGATTTATTTCTTTTTAGAAAGCCATTCTGCTACAAGTGCGGCATCTTCACCTTTTAAATAGCCGCCGGCCATATTTCCTCTCCCATTCAAAATGACTTCTTCAATTTCCTCTTTTGAAAGTCTCGAACCTACTTTTTCAAGGCTGGGAATAGCGCTGCCTGCACCTTGTAATTCTCCGCCATGGCAGCTGGAGCATTTTTGCATATAAAGCTTTTCCGGATCCTTTGCCACATCTGTTTTCGCTGCCTCTTCACTTCCGCCGCAGGCCGCAAGAACAAAAATGACCCCTAACAATAAAGCCGAGAGTTTCTTTTTCATATGATTCCCCCTTTGTATGGAAAAAAATTCATACTCAGGATTATTATAACAGTAATGTCAGAATATTAAACCTTTTTAAACCCCTCACCAAGAACTTCAGCGGCGTCCATAACGATGACAAAAGCAGATGAATCAATATCTTTTACCAATTGTTTTAAATTTGTAAATTCCCTGTGATCTACAACACACATCAAAATCGGCCGTTCTGCATTGGTATAGCCTCCGTAAGCCGATAATTTCGTAACTCCCCTGTCCAGTTTTGTCAAAACAGCCAGGCGAACCTCTTCCGTTTTGCCCGTAATAATCATCGCCATTTTTGACCGGCCCAAACCTATCTGCACCAAATCAATTGTTTTCGTTGTGACGTAAAGGCCGATTAAAGCATAGAGCCCCCGTTCAATATCAAACACAACTGCAGCGGTTAACACGATGAGGCCGTCAATGATGGCCACGCAGGTTCCCAGAGACAGGCCTGTCCATTTATTGATAATTTGTGCAGCCAAATCAGTTCCGCCCGTTGATGCTTTTCCAAGGAAAACAATCCCGAGGCCAAGACCGAGCCCGATTCCTCCGAATAATGAAGCCAGTAAAGGGTCGTTTGTCCACGGCCGCAAATCGTTCGTCAGGAACACCACAAAGGGGAGAAAAAGAGTTCCTATCAACGTCTTAACCCCGTAATGTCCGCCCAAGAAAATAACACCTGCTATAAACAAGGGAATATTAAGTGCCCATTGCACGAGCGCCGGCTCCCAGCCGAACACCGCATGGGTGATTGTACTGATCCCGCTCACACCGCCGGAAGCAACCCGGTTTGGAAGCAAAAAAACATTAAACGCCAGTGCGACAATTGCCGAGCCGAGCAAAACATATAAATATTCCCTCGCCTTTTTTAACAGGGGATAAACTGAATCATTCATCCTCCGCTTACCCATGTTCTTACTCCTTCAAGCATTCTTTTCGGGAATATGATTACTTTTATAAAAAAATAACCGCACTTGCTTCCCGGAATCATCTGTTAATTGAATGTGAGTATAACATGAAGTGTTTTTATCGTAAATGCCGGCCGATTGCCGTATTAAAGCGCTAATTCAGCAAAAAATTTCCTGCGCCGGGAACGTGGCAAACAGTATTCTCCGAAAATTTTTCCGGCTTTGTCCGCATTTCACTTTCACGTCAAACATGCCTATGATTATTTTTATTAATCTGTACATGAATATGATGACCTTAAAGAAAAATAAACTAGACAAAAAAGAGAGGTGTATTTACTGAATGGAAGTTCAAAAATATCAATTAATTCCTGATGAGACAGGATATACCCTTGTCCTTTTTTTAAGGGAGGAACAGACAGAATTTGCCTCCGGACTCGGTTCCGTAGTGAAAGCGAAGCCGTCTTTTCAAGGGGAAATTATTCAATTTATCAGGAATCATTTTCAAAATATTAAAATTAACACAGTGAAAATAGCAGTGGGAACCATGCTGATTTCCTCTTTCCAGCTTCCTGCAATTACAGCGGAGGCAAAAACCAAAGAGGCCAAAACAAGTCAAACAGTTGCCCAATCCATTCCTTATATCTCTCATCTTGTAAAAAAAGGCGATACATTATACAAAATTGCAAAATTGTATCATACAAATATAGATGACATTAAACGCTTAAATAATCTGGACGGAAACACACTTTTCGCCGGGCAGCGGCTGCAAATTCCGGTTGCCTCTCACACGGTGGCTCCGGGAGATACCCTTTATGCCATTGCAAAAAAATATCATTCAACAACAGATAAAATAGCAGCCGCCAACAAACTCACTAACCATATTATTCTCCCCGGACAGCAGCTGCTCGTTCCTGTAGTGGCAGTTCCCCCGCTTACCACCGGGACAAACACACCAGTGAACGGACAAAGTGAACAACCGGCAACGCCCGGAGAGGAAAATCCGGCTGTGCCAAGTGAAGAAGAAAAAGCCGGTGACGGGCAGCAGGAAGACGGGGCTGCCACTACCTCCTATACTGTTGTCAAGGGGGATACTCTCTTTTTAATTGCAACCAGATTCAATACAACTGCAACAACGATTAAGGCGATGAATAATCTGGCAGACGACACGATTTTTCCAGGGCAAAAGCTTTTCGTACCGATCGTGGCGCCTGGGACAAACATTGAACATCCACAGGTGAATGAACCGGTTGAACCGGACCCGGCTCCCCCTGTACAAGATACAATTACATATTCCGTTGAAACCGGCGACACATTGTACAATATCGCAAAAAGATTTGGAACGAGCATTCCTGCAATTAAGGCAGCCAATCAATTAACAAATGATATCATTTATCCCGGACAAAAGCTGGTGATCCCCGGTCCTGCACGTGAAACGGCACCAACCGCGCCGGTACTGTCAACCGGTGAGATTATTAATCAAAAGAACCGTTCATCCTACATTTTTATCGGAACAGCGGAAATGAACACTACAGTCCGGGTGCGATTTGCGGATGAAGCCGGACGGACAATTGTTAAAGAAACAAAAGCGGATGCCCATGGCTATTTTTCAGTAAAAGCAGATTTAACTTCATTAAGCGACGGGGCAATCACGATATCTGCAATTTCCTTAAGAAATACCGGAATGAAAAGCAAAATAAGCACAAAGACTCTGACGAAAAAAACTGCAGCTCCGGCAGCACCGGAATATACGGGGGACACCATTATTAACATAGACAATCTCCATGCTTTTATCATCAGCGGAAAAGGAAATGCCGGAGCAAAAATCTATTTCACTATTTCAGACGGAGCCGCGGCGTTCCTTCAAGGGGAAACGGAGGCTGATGAAAACGGGTATTTCATTTCGTTAGTGAATCTTGACGACATAAACGATGGTCCTTTAACTCTTGAAATTAAACAAACCGATCATTATGGAAACGAAAGCCCTGCGACAACCGTTTCACTGCTAAAGGATACGGCGCCTGCCTCCGCTCCCGGCTTAAAACCGCTGTTTTCTTTAACTCCGGACAATCAACAGGAATATCTCATCGAAGGGTTTGGCGAAGCGGACGGGATCATTCATTTACTGGTCAGGGATGAAAACGGGCAAGAACGGGACTTTGAAGAAAAGATCGGTGACGATGGCAGTTTTTCATTCACTATTGATTTAGGAGGTATGGAAGGGACAGAACTTGCGGTTGAAGCTTATCAGGAAGATCGTGCCGGGAACCTCAGCCCCAAGACAACCGGGGCAATCCCCGTTGCTTTGTCATTACCTGACATTAAAGAAATAAATGATTTACCTGTGATTACTCAGGAAAACACAAGCCAATATTCCGTTTCCGGCACGACCGGAAAAAATGTTCAAGTGGAACTCATCTTCACTGATGGTACCGCGACGGTTGTTGACCGTATTTTTTCAAATGAAGAAGGCAGATTTACCGCCACTTTAGACTTAAGTACGTTAAAGGACGGGCCCATTACCTTCCGGGCAGCTTCGCTTGACCGTTATGGCAATAAAGGCGAACTGTTTGAAAGCAGTGTTGAAAAGAAAACAACCGTCCTTCCTGTGTCACAGATTATCCTTGAAAATGACGGAAAAGCAGGTGTTTCCAATGCAGCAAAATACCGGATTTCCGGAGCTTCCGCTGAGGAAGGCGGGCTTGTCCATATCTTTCTCTCTGACGGTGAAAAAAAATAGAGAAAACAGCATTAGTTGCCGGCGGCCGGTTTGAAATACCCGTTGATCTTACTCCGCTGAAGGATGGTTCCCTCACGGTCCGAATCATGCATGAGGATTCATTGGGAAATAGAAG
>JANWJP010000151.1 GCA_025451895.1 Robertmurraya sp. | reverse complement strand
ATGCCATCGGTTATGCATCCTTTGGTGTTGCCAATCAAAACCAGGGTAAAGTAGTTATGTTAAAAGTTGATGGCGTAGAAGCTACAGTAGACAATATTAAAGACGGTTCTTATATTATCCAAAGACCACTCATTCTTCTCACTTCAGGAGAATTAAGCACTGCTGAACAAGCCCTCCTCGATGTCATTCTTGGTGAAGAAGGGCAAAAAGTAGTGGAAGAAATGGGATTCGTTCCGGCAAAATAAATGACCGTCATTTATTGACAAGATTGTTTTTCGCAGTAAAATGTTTACAGATTAATGATGCAAATAATTTGAAGGAATGCTGTCTTACAGCATTCCTTGTCTTATGTTTCCGCATCTTCAAATAAACTGAACCGGACAGAAGATTATCCTCTTTCCGGTTTATGGAATCAAGGCAGGTGGAACACGTGCGAAATGATCCAATTATTAAAGGATGGGCGCTGCTCGGTGCTATATTGGCTGTTTTCACGATGACAATGATCGTTTATTACTTAATTAAATCAAGCCTTCCTGCTTTTTTGGAAATCAAAGGAGGGCTTTTCGATTTAAACGGCGAATGGCGGCCGCGGAGCGCAAATCCATCCTACAATATTTTGCCGATGATTTTGGCGACATTATTTGTTTCTTTTCTGGCTGTGGCAATCGCCCTGCCTTTTGGAATTGGAACAGCGATGTTTCTTAATTTTTACGTTCGGAGAAAAACTGCCGCCTTTTTCCTGTCGTTCATTGATATGCTGGCGGGTCTTCCTTCCGTTATTTTCGGATTTCTCGGACTCGTTCTGTTAGTCAGATGGTTTGAAACCCAACTGCATATGACGACTGGAGAATGCGTGCTTGCTGCAGGAATTCTTTTAGCCGTTATGCTTTTGCCCTATATCGTTTCCACCAGCTATGAATCGATTCAAAAGGCGGAAAAAAGATATATGTATGCCAGTCTTGCCATGGGAATTTCCAAGGAACATTCGATCATAAAAGTCATTTTGCCTGCCATTAGAAAAAGCATTCTCGCATCCTTCATGCTTGCCTATGGCCGGGCATTGGGAGAAACAATGGCGGTCATGATGGTCATCGGCAATTCACCGATATTCCCGCGCCTCTTCGGCAGGGCGCAAACAATTCCTGCCTTAACAGCCTTGGAATTGGGGAGCGTGGAATACGGAAGCCTTCATTTGTCCGCCCTGTATGCGGCAAATGTCTCCCTCCTTGTAATATTATTTATTGTTTTGGGAACCGGATATCTTTTACAAAGAAAGTTGAAGAAATATGATGAAATATAGTAAACGTTTAGGTGTGAGAATCCTGTTATTCTTGCTTGGATTCTCCGTAATCACTGTCACGCTGGGGATTTTTGTCTATGTTTTTTATAAAGGGAGCAGTGTCATTTCACTTTCCTTTTTACTGGAAGGACCGTCCGGCATTCCGATTGGAACAGACGGAGGAGTATTTCCTGCCATTATCGGAACCTTATACCATGGCCTTTTAGCCGGATTATTCGGCAGTCTGATCGGAATTGGAGCCGCCATGTATATCGTCTTTTTCAGCCGGCATCGTTTTTTGCGAAATCTGATTCAAGTATCGTTTTATTTCTTATCCGGGCTGCCTTCTATTATCTTTGGGCTGATCGGCTATACGGTGCTCATTTTCAGATTCGGCCTGGACCGCAGCCTTCTCTGTGCTTCGATTGCCACAGGGATGATGCTGATTCCTTTTGTCGGAATTCGGGCGCAAAAAATTTTGCAGGAGGAAGGAGAACCGTTTATTAAAGAATCACTGAGCCTCGGGATTTCCAAAGCCTATGCGGTCAGGAAGCTGGTCCTTCCCGTCAGCTTTACGAATTTATTATCGGCATCGGCTCTGGCGATGGCTTACGGGATGGGAGCAGTGGCGCCGTTAATGTATACGGGCGCTGTTCTCTTTGCAAACATCCCTGAACGGCTTGACCAGCCCTTTATGTCATTGCCGTTTCACCTTTATATTTTAGTGACTGACGGAATTTCAATGGAGTATGCTTACGGGACAGCCTTTGTCCTGCTGGTGCTCATTTTAATCATTCACTTTTTTGTCAGAAGTATCGGATTTTTTAGAGAAGGAGGGGAGTGGCGGCCGTGGAAAAAGAAAAACTAGCCATTTATGGCGGTCCGATTAATGTATTTTACGGAAAAAAACAGGTCCTTCATGATATCTCCCTTGAGATTGAAAAGAATAAAATCACGGCGATTATCGGCCAATCCGGCTGCGGAAAGTCCACCCTGTTAAAATCGCTGAACAGGATTATCGAAGAGGAAAACGGAACAATCAACGGAGATCTTCGTCTTTTCGGGAAAAATCTCCTCGAAATGGATGAGGAAAAGCTCCGCAAAACGATCGGAATGGTTTTTCAGGAACCGATTGTTTTTCCCTTCAGCATTGAAAAAAACATGACGTACGGGTTAAATTATCATTTTTCCCTTTCAAAAAAAGCCCGGAAAGAAAAGGTTCGCCACTATTTAACCATGTCCGGACTTTATGATGAAGTAAAAGGCGACCTTTCCATGCACGCCACCAATTTATCAGGGGGACAAAAACAGCGGCTCGCCATCAGCAGAGCACTAAGCGTGGAACCGGAAATTTTGCTCCTGGACGAGCCATGCTCTGCTTTGGATATGAAAAACACCCTTCTCATTGAAGATTTATTGGTGCAATTAAAGGAGCAATATACGATTGTCATCGTTACCCATAATCTTGCCCAGGCAAAACGAATTTCCGACCATATCATCTTTATGGATGGCGGACGAATTATTGAATCGGCAGATAAAGAAAAATTTTTTGCCGCACCGGAAAATCCTTTATCACTAAAATATATTCAGTATATGGAAAAATCATAAAACGTTACAAAGGGCCGGTCTCCATGCTGCATGAATTTCGCGTTCATGCAGGGGCGACCGGCTTCTTTTTTAAAAAATAATCCTCCATGGGTGCCTGTCACCAAACAAGTTCGTTTTTTCCCCCTTTAAAAGTTTTCGAAACATGGGTCACCATTGAATCATAGTACGCTTGTTTACTTGACGGGTATGTGATGATGACCTTGGAAATAATCGTCTCTCCGATAATGGCTTTTTCATAAACGGTATTTGTCCCCGCTCTGTAGGAAACCACATACCAATCATTGCCCAAAGCCTTATATGTAACCGGTCCCGGAGCATCTGCCAGCGCCCGTTGATAATAGGTTTCGATTGTTTCATTTTCCCCGAGCACATTGATGTGGCTTCCGTATGCTGTAATGGTGGCCTCCTCATTTGAAAATTCCCTGCCGTCATTGTTTGTCGGCGGAGGGTATGCAGTGAAAGTCGTTGGATACTGTACGGTGAATCCGAATCTTGAGTTTGTATAAGTTTGATAGGTGAAGTTTCCTTGTTGATTTTGTTGCGGGCCGGAAGCTTGCGATGGTTTTTGTTGTTGATTGGCGGCGGCTTTTTGTTTGTCTTTGGCTTTTTTGATAATATCATTGATTTTTTCAAGTTGAGACTTGGAGATGTTCCCCGCCACTTTTAATTGTTCCCCGGCTTCTATGACCTTATCAAAGTTCTCTTGCTCCAACAGCTTACTTAAAGTTGTGATTTCGTGATCGATATTTTGCGTCAGTGATTTTTCATCGGCCAATATTGACTCATAATCGTCAATCTGGCTTTTCACTATATCAAACAGATCATTCTTTTTTATCTTTGTAATCACTTCTTGTGCTTTTTTGAATTGTTTATTATCGATGTGCTTCTCAAGTGACTCCATTTGCCCGGCAAGGGTGAAAAAGTCCGCTGCCTCTTGATGTTCCTTGTTCTCAGCCAGCGCCAATTGGAAATTGTTCTTGGCTTTCGTATAATCTCCGTCAGCCAAAGCCAATTTTCCATTCTCAATCGCTTTTATTGTGGTCGAATGATTTCCGGTTTCATCTTTATGAACCTGTTGGCAGCCGGAAAAACCAAAGATTAAGAACATTAATACAACCATCCATCTCAGTTTCCTTATCATAGGGCCCTCCTTTTGAACAAAAAAGGAATTTCAATTCCATATATTTACATTATAAATCTTTCTTTATTACAATGGAAATTTATTAAATCAGGAAATATCCGGGAGGGTGGCTGGAATTACCGGCAT
The DNA here is from genome assembly GCA_025451895.1 of Robertmurraya sp. Taxonomy (GTDB): domain Bacteria; phylum Bacillota; class Bacilli; order Bacillales; family Cytobacillaceae; genus CALKIU01. The sequence goes on along the minus strand of JANWJP010000151.1, from coordinate 1,916 downwards.
CTATGAAAAATAGCGGAACTGGGTGCGCTATGAAAAGAGCGGGGCGGGCATAAGGACTTGTCATTTTCCGGGCGGGAGGAAAACTGCTGTAAGATTGGTTACCGTTTTACTTGATTCCTTTCGTATGGAAACCAATATTGATTTTTACTTCCAGAGTATGCTCTTTTCATTTCAATTTGGGATCTAATATATATTATTGGATCCCGAGTGAGAAAGATTTTTCATTAAATGGAGCACAATATGCCTTTTTGAGGCCCGATTTGACTTTTTTATCTGTCAATTGGGAGCAAACTTTCCATTTTGGTTCCCGTTTTGGGGCACTTCTCCTGCATTCGGACTTCAATTTCCCTTTTTGAACCCCAAGTTGTCATTTCCAATTCAAATTGAAATCTAAAATTAATTATTGGATCCAGAATGGGGAAAGTTTTTCTTTAAACGGGATCCAATATGCCTTTTTGAATCCCGTTTTGATATTTTTATCTGGCTTTTGGGATCTAATTTTCCATTTTGGTTCCCGTATTGGAGCACTTCTCCTGCATTTGTGCCATCCAAAGCCCCGGGCAATGGTACAGATTCAAATATTGCTATACTTCAGTCACAGAAAATTCCGTCTTTCGACAAGTGACAGGCACCTTCAAACAGGCACCTTCAAACAGACACCTCAAATTTACTCCTGTTTGGCATTTGAGTTTGAGTATTTAAATTTGCCTGTGATGATGGCAAAAAGCAACAGTATAATTCCGGTCAAAAAGATGTAGACTGTATGGATTTCCACTTTCCGGCCAAAATCGGGGATGATAATTAACAAAGCCAAAAATATCCCCACTGAAGCAACTCCAATCAACCAAAACAGAAATAATTGCACAAATTTCGGGATGCTTTTAAAACACAACCAGCGGAGAGTTTGTATAATAGAATACAAAATTAAAAAAGCAAGTGGAATTGATAAAAGCGTTTCTATTATTAAAGATCCGATAAAAAATTCTTTTACTAAGGATCCTTTTTTCGAGATAAGATTGAAAATCACCATTAAAATGGGAGTAAAAATCGCTGCGGACGCAAAAAAGTAAAGAATTACATTAAATATGTTTTTCACTCTTTCCTTCGTGACCATCTTCGGAAGTTCACCGATGATTTCATCGGCATATTTTTTTGGATTGGCCCCAAATACATCTTTTGCCGTCCGGCCCTCTTTTTGTGCCTCTAACAAATGATCAAGCAGTTCGGATAATATTTCTTCTGTTTCCTGCTCTGATTTATCATAAGAAAGACGAATATAAAGAAGCATATCCTCGTAATACTTTAAATTTTCTTTTGTCAATTCTTTTCGTTTTTCAAAATTTAATTCAGCCAATTGTTCTGCATTCATCTCTAATCTCCCTCCTCACTCAACAATCGTTCAACAGGCACCCTGATTTCTTCCCAGTTGAAGCGAAATTCTTCCAGTGCTTGTATTCCTTTTTCCGTAATGAAATAATATTTACGGTTTGGGCCGCTCGGTGATTTTCTCATTTCCCCCTTGATTAACTTATCCTTCTGCAAACGCAACAAAACTGGATAAATTGAACCTTCGCTGACCTCCAAACCGTATTTACGCAGCCTTAATGATAATTCATATCCATAAACTTCTTCCTTCTTGATAATCGCTAAAATACACCCTTCCAAAACTCCTTTTAACAGTTGACTCCGCAAAAACATTTCACCACCTATCTTGCAATACAAGATAGTAACTTTTTAAAAAACGCAAGAAACTTTACTATCTTGCTTTACCATATAGTCTAGCAAAAATTTGACTATCTTGCAATACAAAATAGTCATAAGAATTTTCTGAGCGAACAGCGTTTATCAAATAAACTTGAATTTCCCTTATGTTTGTAAAAATAAATACTCCCTCTACTTAATATTTGAAGCGGAGT
>JANWJP010000150.1 GCA_025451895.1 Robertmurraya sp. | reverse complement strand
TTTCACTACAATCAACAAAGTATATCAAAGCAACATTGCCCTTTAACACAGCCAAAAACTAAAATAAATTCTCATGCTTTTTTATTTTACATGATCCCGGTATATTTATCTATTTAATAATAAGAGTCTTTACCAAATGATTGTTACTCTTGAACAGAAAAGTTCTTTTTAAACGGGAGAACATTGTGCTGTCAATACTCTATTCCCTCAACTGATTCCCACCTTCCTGTCCTGTAAGCGGCTTTCAAAATCTGATACGGAGAGATGCATAAACAGAAGAGGCGGCGAATTCCCCTGCCGCCTCCCCGCTAATTGTCTTCTTTCTTGTCAAAATACAAACGAATGGTGGAACCTTCCTTGATTTTCACTCCTCCCTGCGGAGTTTGACTCACGACAGTATCCCCGTCACCGCTGGCATCTATTTTTAGATTAACAAAAATTTCCTGAATATCTTTTTTACTCATTCCGACAACATCAGGTACCTCAACCATAACCGGATCCGTCCAGTTTTTCCGGACTTTTTCCACCTGTTCCTTGCGGGGCTTCACACCCATGACCCTCATACTGTCCCCGATAATATTTCCCACAATCGGCGCAGCGACCGTTCCTCCGAATTGAACGGTGCCTTTCGGATTATCAACTGCTACATAAACGACGATTTGCGGGTCATCAGCAGGCGCAAAACCGATAAAAGAAACAATATAATTATTTTCCATATATCTTCCGTCTTTTACTTTTTGGGCCGTTCCTGTTTTTCCGCCAACTCGGTAGCCTTCAACAAAAGCTTTTCCTCCGGACCCCTGTGCAACTACCGTTTCCAATGCATAACGGATTTCTTTTGATGTTTTCTCGGAAATCACCTTCCGTTTTTCTTTCGGGGAATTTTTCATGACCACTTCGCCGGTAGCTGGATCAATAAGTTCCTTTGCTATATAAGGCGTGTATAAGGTTCCACCATTAATCGCTGCTGATAATGCGGCCACCTGCTGTATGGGGGTGACGGAAACTCCTTGTCCGAACGAGGTTGTAGCCAATTCGACCGGACCCACCCGTTCGGGGGGAAAAAGAATCCCTTTCCCTTCCCCAGCCAAATCAATGCCGGTTTTTTCCCCGAACCCGAAAGATTTAATATACTCAAACAGTTTCTCCTTGCCCACCCTTTGTCCCAATTCAATAAAACCCGGGTTGCAGGAATTTTGTACGACCTCAAGGAAAGATTGATCTCCGTGTCCCGATCTTTTCCAACAACGTATCGTAGTCCCATTAACGGTCACGGAACCTTTATCATGAAAACGTTCTTTCTTCAAATCTACCTTATTTTCTTCCAAAGCTGCGGCCAGAGTGATGATCTTAAATGTGGAACCCGGTTCATATGTGCTCCAGATTGGCAGATTGCGGTTGTATATCTCCGGCGACACTTCCTGATAGGCTGAGGGATCAAAATCAGGACGGCTCGACATGGCTAAAATTTCTCCTGTATTCGGATCCATGGCTAAGGCAATAATCGCTTCCGGATTGTATAAGGCTTCCGCATTATCCAATTCTCTCTCAACAATTGTCTGTATTTTCGAATCAATGGTCAATTTTAAATTTAATCCGTCTACCGGCGCTTCGTACTCATCAGCTTTATCATTCATCCTGTTATGCTTTGCATCGGCAAAAAATTGCACGGAACCTTTTTTTCCCTTCAATTGTTTATCATACTGCAGTTCCAATCCGGTGAGTCCTTGATTATCTATGCCGGTAAATCCGAGAACATGGGATAGATAATCTTCATATGGATAATAACGTTTAAAATCTTCTCCGATATATACACCGCTTAATCCCAATTCACGGACCTTTCCTGACAGTTCATGGGAGATTTTTCTTCCCTCGGCCAGTCTGACAATCAGTCGTCTTTCAGTGATCTGCTTATAAATTTTTTCCTTCGAACCGTTTAATACAGCAGCCAGTTTTTCAGCGGTTTTAACGGGGTCTTCAATCTGCCTCGGAAAAACATAAACAGTCGGTGCACTTATATTTGTTGCCAAGGGCACTCCGTTTCGATCGACAATTTCCCCCCTTTTCGGTTCAAAAGGGATTTCACGGCTCCATAAATCCTCTGCCCCGTCTGTAAGCCAATTCCCGAGAAAAAACTGTACATATCCAAGCCGGACATCAATGATTGCAAAAATGAGCAGCCCGACTAATAAGGTAACGATCAGCCGTTTTCTTACTGTCACGTTTGAAACACGCATCTAAACGAACCTCCCCGCTTTATGGCTCGTTTAAATATATGCTTGTACACAAACTGATAGTACACCGGAGAAACACAAGCCAACAGACAGAATAAGACACAAATGATGCACAGACTTCAAATTTCCTTCCCCCGATATTTGAAAAAAGCAAAGGAAGCAGCGTGTCTTTGCATTTCCGGCATGCCGTTTATGTCATTCATACAGAATTTCAGGCAAAAATTCAGACCATACATAAGTTGTATGGTCTTTTCTCAAGAAATGCATTTGTTTATCCGCCTTCCGAATCATTCGCTATGTCTTCTTCCTTTTGCTTGTCCTCGTGCCCGTCAGTAGTGCGTTCCCCGTACGTTTTCAAGTCAACCTGCAAGATATCGCCTTCTTTAATGATTGTTCCGGGCTTCAAATTTTGATTTGTTACATATCCTTTTCCGGTTGTTTTTAACTCCAGTTTCTCAAGAGCGGCAATCTTCATCACATCCCTCAACGACCAGCCGGTCAGATCAGGGAGCCGCCTCACTCCGTCCGTAATAAGGATCACCTTTTCACCGGCTAAAACGGGGCCATGTTCAGGCATTTGTTTGATGACCGTTTTTCCATTGCCAAGTACGATCGCTTCACTTCCGGCCTTTTCTGCTTCCCGTACGGCATCCCCTAATGTTTTTCCGGTTAAATCAGGCAGTTCGTACGGTTTTTTCACTTCTTGTCCGGATGGTTTAATATTTAAATACTGAAGACTGTTTTGCATGATTAATTTAAAAGCCAGTGAAACCGAATTGCTTCCGCCGACGTTGTTCTCCGTTTCAGGTTGTTGTACAGCTACATATACAATCAACTCCGGATCATCGGCTGGTGCCATACCTAAAAAGGAAAATATATAATTATTGCCTCCATGCAAATAGACTCCATTTTCCGTAAAATTTGCCGTTCCTGTTTTCCCGGCAACTTCATAACCTTCTATATTGTATTTTCCGTAACCCGTTCCTTTCGGGGAACTTACCACCGTTTTCAATGCTTCGCGCACTTTTCGGGCGGTTTCCTCAGAAATGGGATTTCCAACAACCTCCGGTTCCGTTTTCTTAATCGTCTTTCCTGTATTCGGATCAACAATTTTTTCAATGATTTGCGGTTTCAGCATAGTGCCGTCTCCGGCTATGGCTGTCATTGCCTGAATTTGCTGGATTGGCGTGATCGCCGTTCCTTGGCCGTAGGCAGTTGTAATTTTTTCAAGGGGATAATTATAAACAATTTTACCGCTTGCCTCATTAGGCAGTTCAATACCTGTCGGTTTGCCAAAGCCAAATTTTGTTAAATACTCACGATATGTCTCAAAACCAAGTTTTTCGGCAACAATTTTAGCAAAGGCCACGTTGGACGATCTTTGCAGCCCTTCTAAGTACGAAATGGTACCCCAGCCTTTCCGGTTATGGTCTCTGATAGCTCTGGAATTTTCTGTTACCTTGTACGTTCCTGACTCAAAAGTATCATTTAAATTAACCGCATTTTCCTCAAGAGCGGCAGCAAGGGTAAAAACTTTCATGGTCGACCCCGGCTCAAATGAAATTTCAACCGCTTCATTATGCCAGGTCTTATCAATGCCTTTTCTTGTTGCAGGTTCAAATGTAGGCCTTTGCCCCATTCCCAATATCTTTCCCGTATGCGGATCGACTACAATAGCAATAGCTTTTTTCGGATTGTATTGTTCTGCAACTTGATTTAAAGCATCCTCAACAAAGGTCTGAATTTTCTTATCGATCGTTAAATAGACATCCATCCCGTGTTGTGCCGGTTTGCTGTTTTCCTTTCCTCCGGCAAGAAGATATCCCCAGCGGTCGCTTTGATAATCCCATTTTCCGTTTTTCCCTGTCAAAAGATCATTCAGTTGTTTTTCGATCCCCAACCGGCCCGTCTGCTTGCCTTCGGCGTCTTTTTCAGAAAAGCCGATAACATGGGGAGCAAATATACCGTTCGGATAGAACCGCTTTAATTCCCTCCTGAATTTAATTCCGGGAAGATTAAGGGCTTCGATTTTTTGTTTCGTATCAAAGGAAAGGTCTTTTCCGGCTGAACCAAACTCAACCTGAAAAAGTCCTTCTTTAGACAGAATTCTGTATATCTCATCTTCTTCCATATCAATATATTTTGCCAGTTCATGTGCTGTTTTCTTTTTATCAACAACATGGTTCGGATTTTTTTTATTAACGGTCATTTTTTCATCAAGAATAGCGATCAATGTATATGAGGTTGTATCTTCCGCAATTACCTCGCCATTCCGGTCATAAATTCCTCCTCTTTTCGCCTCGAGTACATTTGACCGGAAATATTTTTGCTGTGCCTTTGCCACTAAAGGCTGGCCGGAAACCTCTCCGGACACTTGTATTGAAACAAAACGAAATAACAAGACAAAAAAGAGCAGGCCGAATAATACAAAAATCAGCGCTGCTCCCACATTCATATTCCGCTGCTTTCTAATCATTTTTCTGCACGACCTTGACATTGTTTTCTCTAAACTGTAAATCGAGCTCTTTTGCCTTAGCCCAAATCCGTTCATAAGTGCTGAGTTCATCAACCTGTACTTGAAGGTCCTCATTGATTTTTTGCTGTTCCTGAATAGAAGCCCGGGTCTCCTGAATATTTTTATTCAGTTGATAAATAGCCACCTGATTGGAAACGATATGGAAGCCACCGAAACAAAGGGCAGCACAAAAGGTGATGCCAATAATTTTTTCCCCAAGAGTCAATCCATATAAGCGTTTCTTTTTCGGTTTTATTACCGGTTCCTTAACCAGTTGTTTCTGTCTTTCCCGCTGCACCTTTCTTGCTAAACTTTCCATCCCTTTCCCTCCTCAGCAATCATTAAAGTTTTTCGGCAATTCTCAATTTTGCAGAACGAGCCCGGTTATTGATTTTAAGCTCTTCTTCGCTTGGCAATATTGGTTTTTTCGTAATAATTTTTAATACCGGTTTATACTCTTCCGGAATAACCGGCAGTCCCCGCGGAAGCGTCGGTCCCTCACTCAGTTTTTTAAACAGCGTTTTGCAAATCCGGTCTTCCAGCGAATGGAAGGTAATCACAGAGATTCTGCCCCCGGGATTTAAAATTTCAACAGCCTGCCTGAGAGATTCTTCAAACACAGTCAATTCGTCATTAACAGCGATTCGAATGGCCTGAAAAATCCTCTTTGCAGGATGTCCGCCTTTTCTTCTTGCCGGGGCGGGAATAGCCCCTTTTATCAACTCTGCAAGTTCACCGGTTGTTTCAATATGTTTGATTTTGCGGCTGCTTTCTATTTTTCTCGCAATTTGCTTTGAAAATTTTTCTTCACCGTATAAAAAGAAGATTCGAACCAATTCTTCATAACTCCAATAATTAACGACATCATAAGCTGTAAGTTCCGCGTCTAAATCCATTCTCATATCAAGCGGGGCATCATACCGGTAGCTGAATCCTCTTTCCGGATGATCAAACTGCGGGGATGAAACCCCCAAATCATAAAGAACACCGTCCACTCTTTCAATTCCGCGCTTTTGCAGTTCTTCCTTTAAATACAAAAAATTGCTTTTAATAAGTATCACTTTTTCTCCGTACGGAGCTAATTTTTCCCGGGCGTTGTTTATGGCTGTCTCATCCTGATCAAAAGCAAAAAGCCGGCCATTTTCCGAGAGTTTTGTTAAAATCAAAGAACTGTGTCCGGCTCCTCCCAATGTACAATCTGCATATATACCGTCTGGCTTAATATTTAAACCGTCTACAGATTCTTTTAATAAAACTGTTGTATGTTGAAACATGCCTGTCCACCTTTCAATAAAATCGGAAACATGACGGAAATTTCACCTTATGTAAATCCCTGGAAGAAAAAATTACGATAGTTGTCTCTCATTTTCCGGTACCCGTTTCTCCCGCCGTTCTTGTTTTAACAAATAAACAAAATGGCGACCCTTCTTAAACCGTCAAGAAATCTCAGATATCAAAATCGATCATATTTTCGGCGATTTCAGCAAAAGACTCTTCCGATTGAGCAAAGTATTCATTCCAAATTTCTTTACTCCAAATCTCAATGCGGTTTGAAACACCGAGTACAACACATTCCTTTTCCAATTTCGCATATTGCATCAGTGGGGTGGCAATATTTATTCTTCCTTGCTTGTCAATTTCACATTCAATGGCTCCGGAAAAGAAAAACCTGGTGAAGGCTCGGGCATCTTTCTTCGTCAATGGCAATGCTCTCAATTTCTTTTCGATCTGTTTCCATTCATCGAGTGGGTATCCAAACAAACATTGATCAAGACCGCGCGTAAGGACAAAAGTATCTCCCAGATGTTCCCGGAATTTCGCCGGAACGATTAAACGGCCCTTCACGTCAATATTATGATGATACTCACCCATAAACATGATCATTACCCCCACTCTATAACCTAAATGTACCACATTCCCCCACCTTCTACCACAGATTTTTCAAATTTTCATTGATTTGCAATAAAAGTTTATATTTTATGAAAAAATCAGCAGTTAAAAAAAAAGAGACTTTACCTTTAGTAAAGTCTGCCTGCATATTTGGGGGCTTCTCAGATATCCCCTTACAATCTTACTATGTTATGGTTTCCGTCGAATTTGTAATTCAGCCTGCATAATTCATCAACCAAATCAGGACCGTATTTATTCAAAAAATAAATCACGTTCCAAATTCTCTCCTGCAGATTGCCGAAAGGCCGCAGCGAGTTTTCAATTCGTTCAAACTTTTTTAAACGGTGTGCATGTTTCAACCGGAGAGCATTGTCTATTTTTTCTTCCATAAAATCTATCTGTCTCATAAGAATCGTTTCATTCTTATTCAATAAAGGCAGTAAGCCGCTATATTCCTTACTCAGCTTTCCGGCTATAAGACGGTAGTGATTTTGAATCTGTTCCCGTGTTTTTGCAAAAAGAGTTGTAAACTCCTGATCCTTTATTTCATTTAAGAAAGCTTCTTTTGCATCAGAAACCCCTTTTTGTAAGACCTGATGCAATTCGATATGTGTATCAAGCAAATCAGATTCAATTTCCCTTTCCAAAAAAGTAATATTCAGTCTCGGAACAATAATCGGCATTTTCATTTGAAACCTTTCAAAAACTTGTTTGAGTTCCGCCCAATAGGCTATTTCTCCAGGCCCGGCAATAAAGGCGAGAACGGGAAACAGCAGTTCCTGGGTAACAGGCCTTGTGACCACATTATTACTGAGCTGTTCCGGATGATCCATGGCAATGAGCTTCATTTCCTCCACCGTAAAAGATACATTCCTGTTTTTCCCGAAAAAAATCTTTTTATCTTCATCAAAAGTGAGGAGAATTCTGTCATGAGATTTTTCATCATAAAAAAATAAATGTGCCGAATTTTCAGAAATATTAATTGATTTTTTATACCCCTGACTGTAAATTTTTTCTTGCTGCATTCTGACAGAATGTTGAATTTCTGCCGCCCTGTCAATTTGCTGAAGAAATATTGCCTTTTGCAGTTGACGAAAATGGGGATTACCCGAATCAACAATTAACAACCCGTGCTCTTTAAAAAGGGACATTATCAGGTAAGCAAAATAATCAACAAAGGATTCGGAGCGGGAAACCGCTTCTTCAATCAATTCGAGCAATTCGTTTGTATATTCAGTTTCTCCCAATTTACCGATGACAGATTTTGTCCAATTCAGACATACATCTTTGTTAATCAAAAATTTTGAGACCATTCTTCTGTCAAAAATCTTTTCCGGATAAAGACATTTTTTCATTTGCCAGTTATTAGGAATATAGACATGGTTTACTTCCGGATAATCATGATCTTCTCCGGCAATCCAAAACACAGGAACAACAGGAACACCCAGTTCTTTTTCTTTTTTCACGGCAAGGGTGATTATAGACACAATTTTGTGGATGGTGTAAAGCGGACCTGTCAGAATACCCGCCTGCTGTCCTCCAATCACCACAACACTATTATTTTGGCGGAGTTTTTTCAGCGACCCGGCAACCTTTTCTGAGGAAGGAAACGGATTCATAAAGACTGATATATGATCCGCCAGTTCCTCCCTCATGAACGTCCGCTCCGACAAATCTTTTATTCTATGTAAATATTCCTGTGGATTTTGATAGTGATAGTGAAAATGCCTGTAAACTTCAGACTTCCCCTCCACGTAACCGGTTACAAGGGGATTTGCGGCAGGAATAAAAAGACTTTCAACCTCCATGCATGACTTCCTTTCCAGTTCCAATCTAACATCTTAAGAGTACATCATAAAAGAAAACAAATAATAAACCATAGCCTTAATGCAATGAGACATGAAAAGCATCAGGCAGGATTCATTCTTAAAAAGCAACCCAAACGCTTCTTACCAGCCCGATCAACATCAGAAGAAAATAAACAAAGAAAAAAAGCAAAAAAGTTGAACGCCAATAAACACGGATAAACTTTGAAAAAAAACGGGATTTGCCGTGAACGATCCAGCGGGCAAATGCCCCGGCCGCCCCCAAAAGGAGGAGAAGGATAAAAACAGTCCACACAAACGGTGTTTTCCAAATCACAGAGATTAAATAATAAACAGACATAATAAATAATGGCGCACTTAAGTCACTGGCCGTCTTTACGGCCCGCCGATGTTGTTTTGTTGCAAGTTTTGTTATCACAAAAACAACGACATAACCAAGCAAAGGAATAGCAACAAATGCGGCTGCAAGATTTGACAAAAGAGCTGACACGGACTATCCCTCCATATTCTGCAGTTCGATGCCCTTAATCATTTGGTAAAGCATTGTCGTATACGGAGCAGGAATATTCCTTTCAGCTGCTTCCTCAAGCAGAAATCCCAGGATCGCATCGATTTCTGTCGGCCTTTGCTCCTCTATATCCTTCAGCATGGAAGACCGGTTTTTTGCCGTATTCCTGCAAACCTGCAAAAGGTTATTAAAATATTCTTTTTCATTCTCAAGATGGAGCACAGCTTTTACCTCATGAAAAAGACCGGTCAGCAGTTCAAAATAACGGGGATTATCCAGCAGCTGCCCGTTTGGAACTTTTAACACGGCGGTTAGCGGGTTAATGACAGCATTAACAACCAATTTCTTCACAAGCATTTTATAGTAATCTTTTTCTGTGATAAAGGGAAAGTCATCTCCAAGAGGATCAATCAGCCGCTGCAGCAATTCCTGATTCTCCCCGCGATAAACGGCAATTCTGGTCAACCCTTCTCCGGTATGAATGACTTCGCAGTCTCCCGACTTTAAAGCCCCATGTTCCACAGTGGCAACAGAAACATTTTGAGTGGGGAGCTTATCAATAATTTTCAAATGCCCCATCCCATTTTGCACAAAAATGAGAGGGTGAGTCTCAGTCAGTCCGGACTCATCAAGAAGGTTTTTGAGATGATATTGTTTCACACAAATGATTGAAACATCTTCATCAAATCTTCCCCAATCGGAAATATTTCTTACTTCCAATTCCGTTTTATATGTATGATCTTTTTTATGAAGAAAAAGTCCCTTTCTCCGGAGGATATCCATTTGCTGCCTGTTTCGCACATAAAGTACAACATGATGCTTTTGATTTAAATAATATGCGAACAACAGACCTATGGCTCCGCCGCCGATAATTGCAATTTTCATAGTAACCGCTCCAATAAAAAATATATTAACATTATTTTAACAAAAGATAGACAACGTTTAAATAACATTAATAAAGCGGACAATCGTCCGCTTCAATGCCGGCGCTTTATTTTTCCACTCTCTCCAAATTGCCGTTTTTATCCATTTGAAATTTCACTTTTTGTTGCCGGTCCTCCTCCTGCAGAACTACCATCTTACGGGCTCTTTCCATAATTTCTATTAATGCCGTATAATCTTCTTCAATCATTTTCAGCTCTTTTGTCAACTTTTCATTTTCAGCTGCCAATTGATAAACTTTTTTCTCCAGTTCATGAACTTTGTTTTTATATTTCTCCAATTCATCGTGGTTTACAGAAGATTTTTCAATTTGACTGTACAATCCTTTAAGATATGCAACAACCTCATCAAAAGTCAAATGCCGTTCCTTGTGACCGGGAGCATTCTGTTCCGCTTCTTTGTTCCTGTCCGTTTGTTTCCCGGAATCCTCCCGGCCTAAGGCCCCGGCCCTGGCCTGTTTTTTTAATTCCTTTCTTTGTTTCTTGGCTAATTCAATTCCTGTTTTATATTGTTTGCGAACATAGGAGTTCCAGCGGAATCCGCATGCTGCGGGTGTTCTCGATAATTGTTTGCCAACCTCTTCAAAAGCCTGAAGCTGTGTTCCGCCTTCGCGTATATGTCTCAAGACCACTTCGGCAAGAAGTAAGTCCTCATCACGGGACCAGGCATCCTGACGATTTGTCGCCACAGAATATCCCTCCTAGTGTTTGTGTTTTTATTCATACATATGCATCTGCTAGAAAAGATAGACTGATAAAATAAGAGATAACGCATGTCTTTGCGGAATTTTTCTAGTTAAAGGGATTTTAATGCCTGGTCCGTTAGTCAGGCTTATTTATTGCCTTTTTTATTGATAAATTTATCAACCTGTTCATGATGGGCATCATCAGCCCAAAGAATCGAACATTTTTTGATTTCTTCCATGATTTTTTCCTTCAAATCTTTGTCACGCCATTTTCTAATGATCATTTCCTTATAAGCTTCGAGGACACCGCCTTGCAACTGAAAAATACGCTCTACAGCCGCTAATCCGTTGGCCTTATCTCCTTCATATATGTAGTGGACAAAACTAAGCTCCTGCAATTCTTCCGCGGTATATCGTTTCGCTTCAAAAAGCATCTTCATCGCATTTGACAGAGGCAGTTTCTCCATCAATATAGTGCCTCCGCCCCATCCTGTCGTGATGGCAAGGGTACCTTGAACAAAACCTGCTTTAATCCCCGCATGGGCCACCCTGAAATCACAGGCAGTGGCAAATTCACAGCCGCCCCCCAAAGCCGTACCGTTCATTAATGCGACAGTCGGTTTCGGCAGAATAAGCAATTCATAAAGAATATTTCCCATTTTCGAAAGCATACCATAAGCTTCTTCTGCTGTGCGCAAATCTTGAAAAACCGATAAATCACCGCCGGCACAAAAAGCCTTATCTCCTGCTCCGGTAACCGCCAGCCCTTTAATATGCGGCTGTTTGGCCATCTCAATCGCCTCCATTAACCCGTCCATCACTTCATAGTTTATGGCATTTCTTTTTTCCTCCCTTTGAATGGTGAAAAGAAGCAATCCGTTTTCTTTTTCTTCAATAAGATAATCCCGCATGTTAAGTCCTCCTCAAACAAGTCTCTAATTCTTCATTGTTTTTTATGTACTATTTAGATTTTTCCCAATATTAATTTACTTTATCATAAAAATAAGGCTCTGTTAAATTTAGTTGTTGATTTCCGCTATAGGCACGCATGGTTCGCTTTTCCCGCAGGACACTGGGAAATATCCTTGAATCCGCTACGCACGACTAAAATACTTTAGCATTTTAGGAAGAACTTCATACCCTTTCACTCTAATCAACATAGTATTTCTAAATCAACATTGCTCTTTCACACAGCAATAAATAAAAAAGTGCTACTCCAAAGCCTCTCAATGGGAAAACCGTCACTGTAATAATTGAGGAAATACGCAAAAAAAAAAAACGGTTTTCCTCTTGAGAAAACGCCCATATTATAAATAAATTTCCAGAACCGGACTGTCCATGATGTTTTATTCATCGCTCTCATAATAGCTGTTGATTTTTTTCTTACCTGTTATCGCTAAAACAGCAAAAGCACAGGAACAACCGTCCCTGTGCTTTATCTGAAAATATTAATTGTTTACCACATTTTCTCCCTTGTATGAGCCGCATGCTTTGCATACATGGTGAGCAAGTTTCATCTCACCGCAATTCGGGCATTCAACCATACCCGGAACTTGCAGCTTGTAATGTGTGCGGCGCTTTCTTTTTGCAGTTTTTGATGTTCTTCTGAAAGGTACAGCCATTCTTCCCACCTCCTTAAAAGAAAAGTTGTGAAGCCCTGCTATCCTGCGGCTTCAACAAAGACTCTTTTCAACTATTCCTGCGATTTATTCTGATCCAAAAGTTTTGCCAATTCAGCGAAACGCGGATCAATTTTTTGAGGTCGTTCCTCTTCAGAGATGACAGTCCAACCTGTTCCAGATTGAGGGGCTCCTTCTTGTCCCTCTTGATCTTCACAGAACACCTGCATCGGTACCTCGAGCAAAAGAATTTCTTCTATAATGGGGCGCAAATCAATCATTTCCCCATTTGCGAGGTGGACTTCTTCCCCGGCTTCATACTCAGTTGAATTCAAGAGGAAAGTCTCTGTTGTTTCTACATCAACAGGATATTTTACATCTACTAATGTCCGGGAACAAGGCAAAATCATATATCCTTTAATTTTCAGATGAAAGGTGATTCTCTCCGGTGCTATATCTGCCCGGCCGGATACATGAATGGGTGAAACATTACGGATTGACTGATCCAGCTTCATGATTTCACCGGCATCATAAATTGTATCAAAATAAAATCCCTTGTCCCGATATTTTTGCAACTGACTAAAAGTCCATTTCATAATAAAATCACCTCAAAGGCAACAAAAGTATTATAGCTTTCACATTACCATTTGTCAATATTTTTTCTTTACAGTAGAATGTATGTATTATACAAATTTTCCATTAATAAATTGCAAATATATTTGTCCGGAGCGAATCAGAGTTCTTTTCCGGTTATTGTTAGTGTAAGCACGCAACCTCACTTTCAAACAAAAAGGAGTGATATTGCTTTGAAGGCAGCGGGAGTCGTCGTTGAATATAATCCATTTCATAACGGGCATGCATTTCACCTTGCCCGTACAAAAGAAATTACGGGTGCTGACATTGTCATTGCCGTAATGAGCGGACAATTTCTGCAAAGAGGAGAGCCTGCCCTTGTTCCAAAATGGCTCCGTGCTGAAATGGCTTTAAGAACAGGAGCTGACATTGTAATCGAACTTCCCTATCAATTTTCAACCCAAAATGCTGACACATTCGCTTTTGGAGCCGTTTCGATTCTGAATGCCCTTGGCTGCAAATATCTCTGCTTTGGCAGTGAGTCAGGCAATACCGATCTTTTCAACAAGACACTTCAATTCTTGCAATCCAACCGGGAAGAGTTCGAAAAAAGCATCCGTGATCATATAGCCGTGGGAATCAGTTTTCCCGCGGCCGCAGCGTCCGCCTTTAAAAAGCTTAAAGGCAATAAGACATTACTTGATCTCTCACAGCCGAATAATATTTTGGGACTCGCTTACTTAAAGGCCATCGAAAAACTGCAGTCACCCATGTTGGGGATGACCATCAAACGAACTTCGGCCCACTATCACGATCAACAGTTCACTGCGCCGTCCGTGGCCAGTGCAACAAGCATCCGCAAAGCATTATTTTCCGAACACGGAAACATTGAAAAGATTAAACCTTATGTTCCCGATGCAACCTATCATTTGTTGAAGGAATATAAAAATCATTACCGGACATTTCATTCCTGGGAAAATTACTGGCCCTATTTAAAATTCAGATTGCTGCAACTCACACCGGAAGAACTTGCAGAAATCTATGAAATCGAAGAAGGAATTGAAAACAGGCTTCTTCGTATGGCTTTGTCCGCCCCTTCCTTTCAAGATTTTATGATGAATCTGAAAACAAAACGCTATACATGGACAAGGCTGCAAAGAATGTGTGTACATATTTTAACAAACACGAAAAAACATGAAATGCATGCCAGAATGCACACTGTTTCGTACATGCGCTTATTGGGTATGACAAAACGGGGAAGAAAATATTTAAATGAACAAAAAGAAAACTTTTCTATTCCCCTGGTCTCAAAATTATCTTCCTATAAAAAAGAAGCCATTAACCTCGATTTAAGGGCTGCCAGAATTTATGCAGCAGGAGCGGAAAAAGAGTTTGTTCAGGAACTGCTAAATATGGAATTTTCCCGGCTTCCAATTTATCTTGAAGAAGTTTAGTCTGTCTTATTTACTGAAAGCTTCACCTTTTGTCATTTCATTATGATTATTGCCGGGGCATATCAACCGGAAAAATGAAAAATAGCCACGGACAAAAACTATTGCTTAAAATGACGGCTTCCGAATTGAAACGAAGAGGCTGCCTTAAAAAAGGACATCCTAATCAGACAGCCTCTTTTATTTTTTCGGACTGAGGTTTTCCAAATGTTGAATGGCATCCTCAAATGTTGTAACTGGAACAATTTTCATATCCGTACCTATCTCTTCGGCTGTTCTGAGTGCAGCTTCATAATTCGATTCGCCTTTCCCTTTTTCTGCAGGAGCAAAGAAAATATCGGCACCTGATTTATCTGCCGCAATGACCTTTTGCTCAACCCCTCCGATTTTTCCAACTTTTCCGTCCGTTGATATTGTCCCGGTTCCTGCAATTCGATAACCGCGGGTCAAATCATCTTCCGTTAATTGATTATAGATTTCCAAAGCAAACATTAAACCGGCTGAAGGGCCGCCAATATTATCCGTACTAATTTCTATCTCAGGTTCTGTTTTTGCCTCTTTATCATCTACAAGACTAATCCCTATCCCAAGTTTTTTTCTGTCATCAGGAAACGGTTGAACTTGCATTTCGGCTGTATTTATTTTGTCATTGCGACTAAAAGTAACTGTAATCATATCTCCTTCCTTTTTTCCGGCAACATAATCTATGAATTGCTGCGATGACTTAAACGGTTTGCCATCCACTTCAAAAATGCGGTCACCGGGAAGAAGGTTGCCTTCTGCCGGCATATTTTCTTTAACACTTAAGACATAGACTCCGAGATAATCATACTCGACAGGAATTCCGGCCTTCTTACAAGCAACCTCAATCGCCGATAATTTGGAGGAGGACATCAGATAAAGCTGTCTCACATTATATTCTTCATCCGATTCCTCTTCTCCTCTTATTGCCTCAAGGGGATAAATTTCGTGATAATCTCTCATCATTGCTCCAATATAAGAAAACAGATTTGCCCTTCCCATTCGGACTGTCGTCAGCATAAAACTGCCTTCAGCCTCATAGCCGTCGGCCACTTCAATAATAGATGCAAGTTCCTTGGCCATGCCGGGCTTTGAAACATAGTAAGGCAGAGAATAAAAAAAACCAAAAAAGAGAGCAACTGTTATAAATAAAATTATTCCGTATCTTACCGTTCGTCTATTCATCCTGAGACTCCTTCCAGTTCCGTATCAGTTCATGGATTTTATCAATGTTGCGCCGTGCCTCCTCTTCCCCCTTCCTAATAATTTCCCCAATATTAGTAAACGCTTTTGAACTGTACATTTCAACTTTTGGCCGAAGAATCACATCGGAGGCAATGACCCGATTTGCAACAAGTTCCATTTGCATTATATCAATACTTTGCATAATTACATCATAAATCGTCGTAATTTCCGTGTTTCTTTTTACGTTTGAAACATCAACCGCAATCACAATGTCAGCGCCCATCTCACGAACGACTGAAACCGGAAGCCTGTCAACGACACCACCGTCAATCAACAGCTTGCCATCATACTTTTCCGGAACGAAAATCCCGGGGATGGAAATACTGGCACGAACAGCCTCGGCAATAGGTCCCTTTGTAAAAATTACTTTTTCGCCTGTCATCAAATCAGTGGCAACAACACTTACAGGAATGGAAAGATCCTCGAGCCTTTTTCCGTGTGTAAATACGCGAATCAACTCCTTCACCCGATTCCCGGCAATAAAACCCATTTTTGGCACTGTAAAATCAAGATAATATTTCCTCTTAAACTTTGCCGATATTTGATAAAGCCGGTTCAAATCATGCCCTGCCGCATAAAAACAGCCGACCAGGGCTCCCATGCTGCTTCCGGCAAGTAAATCAACCGGAACGCCTTCATCCGAAAGAACCTTAATCACGCCCAAATGGGCAAAGCCACGCGCACCGCCTGATCCCAAAGCTAATCCTATCTTCGGGCGCCGCATCCTTCTCCCCCTTTAATCAACCGCCATATTTAACATCTGTCAATCCGCGTAATCCGTCAAATCTTTTCAACTAATCTTATGGTCTAATTTGTTTTTCTATGAGTATATTGATTTATATGAGGACAAGACTGTTTACGGAAAATCTGAACATATTTGGCAGATCATTTTTCACTCCATGCCGTAAATTATGCAGAACTTCAAGGGGGGTATAAACACCTTTTAAATATTCTGGTACTTTTTGGTGGAATCTGTTGAATTTTAATTTTCTTTTTTATAGTTTGATTTCTCCAAGAAGTAAAATAATGGAATTATAGAGGATTGGCAGGTATAAAAAAATGGTGCAGATGTTCAAACAATACAAGTTTAGATAATAAAATGTTGAATTCCTTAAAACTAACCGGACTTCCGGCAGGATTGATTCAACAAATTACGCACTTTGGTAAAACCCATTTGATAAGCGTTTTAGGTTCAATGGAAGAAGCCGAAAAACAATCAAAAAGCGGGAAACAAAGAAGTCAATTCATTGGAATGTCATTAAATAACATTGATAAATTCAAAGAAAATCATCTTTGGAAATTATGGAATGTCTTCCATAAACGTTTATTTAAAAAACCGGGAATTGCAACTTAAGGAGGTGTAATCCTGGTGCTGAAATCTTTGTGGTAAACTGACCCGGCAGGAATGGTTTATCACACCAGCCGGCTCTAACAGAGCACCGCAGATGGTTTTAAACTTCAGGTTCATGACAAGGGTCCTATCCCCTTTCCGGCGGAACGACATGAGAATCGCCACGAAAGTCCCTGTTTTCTTGGTTCGGGGACGAATGTTAGATTTCATTAGATTTTAGTAACCAGGACTTGATGGTGTTACAATCCAAACTAAAAACCGTTCTTCTGGCCGGATCTGCTTCATTGATGGCTTGTTCATTGATTCTGTTTCCTGCAGAATCTGTAGAAGCTTCAAAACAAGGACTTGACATGTGGTGGAGAATTGTTTTTCCTTCTCTGCTGCCTTTTTTCATCATTTCTGAAATGCTGATTGGGTTTGGAGTCGTAAAATTTATCGGAGTTTTACTTGAACCGGTTATGAGACCTTTTTTTAAAGTACCCGGTGTCGGCGGATTCGTTTGGGCTATGGGGATGGCTTCAGGTTTTCCTGCCGGCGCAAAACTGACAGCACGCCTCCGCCAGGAAGGGCAGCTTTCCAAAACAGAGGCTGAAAGACTTGTTACTTTCACAAACTGTTCCAATCCTTTGTTTATTTTCGGTGCCGTCTCTGTCGGTTTCTTTCTTAATGAAAAGCTGGGAATCATTCTTGCCCTGGCCCATTATCTCGGAAATTTCACCGTTGGACTTATTATGAGATTCTACGGAAAAGATGCCGGCCCTGTTTACCGGGAAAGGAGGTTTTCCTTGAAAGCAGCCTTTCAGGAATTGCATAAGACAAGAATTAATGATAACCGGCCGCTTGGAAAAATCATGGGCGATGCAGTGACATCCTCAATCCATACTTTGTTAATGATTGGGGGATTTATTATTCTTTTCTCCGTTCTGAACAAACTTCTTTACCAATTAAATATTACATCTATTCTCAGCGAGGCGGCAAAAATCATAATGATTTTTTTCCATTTGCCCGAGACGCTTAGTTTTCCGCTGATATCAGGCTTATTTGAGATCACGCTCGGAAGCAGACTGGCCAGCCTGACAGAAGAAGCTTCCCTTATGCATCAGGCAATTATAACAAGCGTTATTCTTGCTTTCAGCGGTTTCAGTGTGCAGGCTCAGGTGGCAAGCATTTTAGCTCAGACAGATATACGTTTTAAACCCTTTTTTATTTCCAGAATCCTCCATAGTTTCTTTGCAGGGCTCTATGCTTTTCTGCTTTGGAAACCGTTAAGCCATATTGTTCAAAGCGGTGAAAAACCGGCTTTTATAACAGCAGTATCCGAAGGCGGAGAGCCCGCATGGCCGCTTTCCATGTTTTCATTTATTAATGAGATCGGCCCCCTGTTTACGATTGCCGCTCTTATGGTTTATATTGTCCTTCTTTCCAAAGAAAAAAGTTTCACCAATAATAAAAAGAGCACCTGACAGGCGCTCTATTTTTTGCTTGGTTGAGCAAATTTTTCTTTTAATGCCTCCTCCACTTCCGGAGGAACCAGTTCTTTAATATTTCCGTGATACCGGGCAATTTCTTTAACAATACTGGAACTTAAAAATGAATATTGATTATTTGTCATCATAAAAAAAGTCTCAACTTTATCATTGAGCAATCTGTTCATCGATGTTATTTGCATTTCATATTCAAAGTCGGACACAGCCCTCAATCCGCGGATAATAGCGCAGGCGCCGATACTGTCAGCATAATCAACAAGCAAACCGTCAAAAGCATCCACTTTCACATTCGGGATGTTCTTTGTTACTTCTTTAATTAATGCAATTCTTTCTTCAACGGTAAAAAGAGGTTTTTTACTGGAATTGTTCAGGATTGAAACATACACTTCGTCAAAAACTTTTGCTCCCCTTACAATGATATCCAGGTGGCCGTTTGTAATCGGATCAAAACTCCCCGGACATATTGCAATCTTAGCCATTGTAATCCCCCCTAATTCTTTCATTCATATTTATATATTGAAATTGTAATAATACCGTATGTTTCTGTTCTGACACATGAAAGATTACAAATCCGTTCCGGAAGGGACACATCAAAACTGTGTTCGCAAACAATCAAACCGTCCTTGTTTAATAAACTCATGTCATCAATCATTTCAAGTATTAATTCTAACTGTTGTTTTTTATATGGCGGGTCGAGAAAAATGCAGTCAAAGGTCATTTCCCGCTTTTTTAAAGCCTTCAACGCTCTCAACGCATCATTCCGGTAGATTTCGCATTTATCCTCGGCAGAGCACCGGGCAACATTCATATGGATCGTTTGCACGGCTTTTCCGTCCCGATCAACAAAAATTACTTTATCCATGCCCCTGCTCAAAGCCTCAATTCCGAGTCCTCCGCTGCCGGCAAATAAATCAAGACAAATCCCGCCATCAAAATAGGGACCGATAATATTGAAAATCGCTTCCTTTACTTTATCTGTCGTTGGTCTTGTCTTATTTCCGGGAACGGCCTGCAAAACTCTTCCTTTATATGTTCCTGACACTACCCGCATAATAATCACCATAAATAAACATTTTGTAAACTTTCTCCATTATCCTATCATAAGAAAACAAACCGAGCCAATATAAAATAAGTATGAAAATTAAAAATTTTTAAAAAAATGACTATTTTCCCATAGAACAAGTGACTTCATACTTAGATTTATGTAAAAACTGTAAACAAACGTTTTATTTGTTTTCCCGGCTTTACTTTTCTCCCGTGTAATCCCGTTTGAAGGACAAACAATAATTGAAAAAATTATTTTTAAATAATCTCCCATAAAAGAATAACATAAAAGACAAAATTTTTGCTTAATACAGCGATTTTTCATGACAATTTTTCTGATATACCCAAATACACACACCTCTAAATGAAGAAATTGTTCCGGCAAACAAAAAAACAAAACTGCATGTATAACACGCAGGAGATTGGAAATAATGAGACTAACAACATCAACGAAGATGTTGTTGCCAACCGCGGAGAAGACTTACGTTTCCCCATAAGTTCTTCCTCCGGTTTCTCCTCTCCCTTTGCCTTCTTTCCTTTAGAAGGATATGGAAGGACCCTGCAAATCGGATTGCAGGGTTTTCTTTTTTAAACAATCGGTTCCATACAGCTTTCTTGGAGCTTGTTCCGGAAAGATGCCGTCTTGGATTTTTCACAATGAAAAATCACCATTTGTTATTTGAATAATCTCAAGTTTCGACTCTTCTTCAATAATAACCACTGAAAAAATCGTTTTTAACCATTTCTCCTTGATGAAAATTTCATCATGAAGAACCCGTAAAGGCCTCTCCAGTAAACCATAATCTTCTTCATCAAAAATAAAAATATTTTGATCCGTATAAAAACGGTAATTTGTACTGTCTCTGGTCAACAAAACCGTTTTTCCATCTGCCAAAATGCGCACATCGTATGATAAAGCCTTAAAGGTTTCCAAAACAGGAAAATACCGTTCTTCTTCAAAATAAATAACTTCCAAATCTTTCTGCAATTTTCCCTCAACATAAATACTTCGGTGATCATAAAAACAGAGCGGGAAAAAAGTCGCCGTTTCCTGTTTGTTCATGGTAAAAAATCTTGTCCCGGCTCCTTTTATTTCTCCGAGAAAACGATCCAGTATTTCTGTTGAAAGGGGTTTCTCTTCAGAGATGACCGCAGAAAGAAATTGATTCAATTCCTCCTTCGTAAAACCTTTATTTAGTTCCAATATGACATGAGATACCTTTTCATTCTCCGGTGCCCTGTTGAGAAATAAAGTTGTTAATACATCCGCCACCCATTCATTTTCAGTGGCAGAACCGGGGAATTTGCAGGTAAAATAATGATGAACCACCTTCCATTCCAAATTCTCTCTGTCCGAAAAGTTGCTGCCGACAGTCAATACTCCCCTGACACCCGTCTCTTTAAATTGATCCGTTAAAATTAAAGAAGTATAAGTAAAATTATTCAATTTTTCAATGGAAGGAAAATCTACGGAATCCGGACCGCTTCCTTCATAAAATATTGTCAGTTTTCCGTCATAAACAATGTGCTCATTCAATGGAGACGGATGCCAATAAAGCGCCGGGTTGCCGTTCCCGCCCCTGAACAGATAATAATCAATATGTTTAAACTCTTGTACGGTCATTAAAGGAATGCCTGCCACCCATGTTCCCTTTCCTTTTTCCTGATCGGCCACCTCGATCGAGGAATCCGAAATGGAAACACCTTTTATTTGCCCCGTCCATTCCCGGAAAAGAACAGGCTGATTTCCTTTAATAAAGGGTATTTCATATTTGAGTGTTATTGAATCCCCTTTGGCATAATAAGTTTGCAATTTCTCATCCTTGACGCTGCAACCCGTTTTTGAAGATATTGTGCAGCTCGGTTCCCGGGCAAGGGAGGGCAGAAAAATTTCATGTTTTCTTTCCGGCGGCAAACCTGCAATTTTTTGTGTTATATGTAAGCGGTCTGCTTCTACGCTGACTTCGATTTCCTGGACAGGTTTTCCTTTTTGCTGTCCTGTTGTCTCCGATATTTTATTTGAATAATTTTTCCATTGCCACACGAGAATGATTCCAATAAGGATGAGCAAGACTGAAGAAACGATTGATGCCTTTTTCAGCATAGAAACTTCCCCTTTACTATTGCACGAATATTATTATTTTAGAATAAAAATTATCATACAGGTTTTTGTCTGTAAAGGCGAACAGCCCGTATGTAAGAAATTGTTCTTAAATTAAGACAAGAAAAAACAGCGGGGATTGCTTCCCCGCCGACCAGACATTAATCATATCAGAGACCAATTTTATAATCATATTCTTTCGCCTTATCCGGCTTTGAATTTTCATACTCAATTTTCAAAAATGGTTTAAAGGAAGGTTCCACCTTTTTCACAAAGGAATACGACTGAATTTTCTCCATTGTTTTTTCCACATCATCAATATTACAATAAAGAACCGCATACTTCATTCTTTTGGAAATATAATGAACATTCCCGAATCTTCTCAGTATTTTTGCCTGTTTTAACGAATGCATCCAGACAATAATTCCTTGACGTTGTCCAAGCATAACGATTTTCCCCTTTAATTTCCGGATCATTTTTACACAAGTTTATCAAAGATGGAATTTAATTTCAATCATTCATGGATTTCCGGTCTGCCATACCCGCCAATCAGGAACACTCTCCCGTACCGCAACCACCGCATCCGGAAGTATTGATAAAGAAAGGATCCCCTGTTGGAACCTTTATATGTTTGGATACGGAATGACCAATTAAAACGCTGATTTCATCAAGCAATGACTGTAATTCCATCTCTGCTCTTTTAAATTCGGCAACATTCTCGTCCATATCCATGATCCTTTTGACCTTTCGAACCGATTTCATCACCTCTTTATAATCAGGATGATGAACACCAAAGCGCTGCACCTCTTCAAAACGTTCCTTTATTTTGACGAAATCTTGAATTTTCTTTTGACTTTCCTTAGATGAACGCAATTTATTTAAAGAACTGAAATAGTTTTCAGCAAGTTCAGAATGCAAAATCATCCGGGCCAAATCTTCTGCAAAATCAAGGATCTCAACCCGTTCACTTGTTGCAAGCATACAGCTCACCTCCGTTCATATTTTACCACGATTTAAATGAAAAAGGTTAAAGCTGCCCGATTATTTAAGCAAACCGCAATACAAAGAACATCATTCCGGGAAAAATAAAAACTTTCTTGACATGGCAAGAAAGTTTTTACTCATTACTTTTCATAGCCTGAAGCATTCCGAGCATCATAGATGCCATCTGAACCCCGTTGGAAAACTTTTTAACTTGATCAGGGATCGTTTTTTTAAAATAGTGCAGGGATGAAATTTCAAAGTTTTGCAGTTGATTCGGATCTCTCGATAATTTTCTGTACCAGTAGGGCTGCTCCCGCAAATACTTTTTGAGCATGGGTTGCTGAAGTATATATGCGGCAACTTCCATTCTCATTTACATTCCTCCGTTAATCTTTTCGAAATTGGAAAGGTCCCCTCATCTCCTGTGATTGATGATTTTGTGACGAGCCGCCGGAATTACCGCCTTGAAATTGGGAAATCACTCCCTGAAGCGCGCCAAGAGCCTGACTCAGGTTTTCAATATACATTTGGACTTGATTAACATCCAAATTTTTAAAGGTTTTCACTATAGAAGATAACAAATCTTTGTTGATTACCTTTGATAGTCCGTCATTGCCGGCTTGATTCAAACTCTCTTCTTTATAGCTGTCCCAGCGCGTATCCTCTTCACCAAATAAATACCAGTCTTCATAGAGTTCCTGCAAGGTGGCTTTTCCTGTGCGTACTTCGTCAAGAACCCGGGGGTGTTTCTTTACAAAATCTTTAAATTGCTGGACGGAGGGGTGAAGCTTTTTTGCGCTCATGCCGTTCACCTCAACAAACTATCACCTGCTTTAGAATATGAAAACCGGTTTGAAGTTGTGAGTGTTGCCGCTATAAGAAAAATAATGCCTGCCTGTCACTGATCTTTTTCATCCAAATATTTATCAATGTTGCACGCCATCGTGCAATTCATCAGGCTCAGAAATCTCAGACAGAGCCCTTCCTGCCATTTCATCGGTTAGTTCTCTTGTTGCAAAATCGCCCAATGAAACAATTCCGACCAATCGATCGTTTTTAACAACAGGCAACCGCCGGATTTGGTGCTCGGCCATTAACCTGAGAGCTTCCTTCGAACTGGTATCTTCGGTTACTGTAATTAGATTGTCACTCATAATTTTTTCAACCTTCGTTGAACCCGGACGTTTTTCAGCAATGCTGCGAACAACAAGATCCCTGTCAGTAATCATACCCACAAGCCTTTCATTATCAATGATCGGAATCGCCCCTACATTCAACTCTTTCATTTTAACGGCAACCTCATAGACATTATCAAGCAATGAACAAGTTTCCACATCTGTACTCATAATATCCTTTACTTTTTCCAAATCAATCTTCCTCCTTAATCATTTCCATTCACTTTTTTATTTTCTCCAAAAAAGCCGTAAACATTCGAAAACTTCCTGCACACTCATACAAAACATAAATCCCAACCTTTTTTTGCTAGATCATTGCAAGTTGGCGTTTTTTTTACTATCATAAAAGTAGTTTATTTCCAATTATTGTTAATTTTTTTCATATGATCAAAATCACGATAACAGGGGGAAAAGGGAATGAAATTTGAAAATACGGGGATTGAAGATATCTGTGCAGACTTAAACGTACTGGATGACATTATGCCCCAATACGGTTTAATTCGTGCTGAACAATGGGACTATGAACGGGTGACTTATGACAGAAAGTTTGAACTATCGGAAGGAATTTTCTACCTCCGCATTTTCGGAACAGCAACAGAAGGAGACGTTGGAACCCACAGAGCCGTTATTAAATTATTAACACCGGTTCTCGGGAAACACTATTATCCGCACGGGGTAGAATATGGAAAAGATGAGGTTTTCCCGCAATATCTGGTAAAAAGATGCGAACATATCCTTAAAGAATTAAAAGAGGAAATAACCCGGACAATCCCCGGAAAACAAGCCCAAAATTAAAAACGGTCTGTTCACCATTTGCATTTCCGTTCCAACTCATGCGGCGAATGGTGAACAAACCGGTTTTTTGTTTGTTTTTATCTTCATTTCCGGAAAAACAGGCTTGATAACAAAGGTTGCGGTCATCTTCCGGCAATCCTCAATATCCGGCAACAATATTTTTAATAACCGGCAAAACTTAAAATATAACAGCCAAATCTATCCCCCGATAATTGCCTTAACCACAGAGGTAGTTTCTCCTCCTTCGAAAAAAACATAAAACAACAAATAAACGGCGACACCGGTAAAGGCCGTAAAAAACCAGACTACACTTGTAACCGGCCCCAGTTTTTTGTGGCGGTCCAGATTTTTCTTCGCTCCACTGTAAAGAGATACAATTCCGAGAACAGCACCCGCACCCGCCAGAACAATATGAAACACAAGAAACAAAGTATAGTAATTTTTAAGACTGTCCGGACCTCCGAATGCCGTATTTCCAATAAAAACAGTTCTTGAAGCATAAATCGCAAAAAAGCCGATCGCAAAAACGGCTGCCAGACGCATCGCCCTTAAATGGGCTTTAATGTTTTTTTCCTTAATCCGTTTCCAGCCCACCCCCACGGCTACGGCGCTCAAAACAATTAACAATGTGCTGACCGTTGGTAAAATAAGGAGCAGAACATCCATCATCAAATCCCCTTTTATTCATTCTTTTTATTTTAATTCTAGTTAAAAATTGGAATATTTTCAATTTATATGAAACAACACTTTATTCCGGCTGATAATTTTTTCTCTGCTCCCTGATACTTTTAAATTTCTTTCATTGCCTGCAGCTTAACAGGCAAACGGCTGTCCGCTTCTTTTTCCTCCTGACGGTACCACTTCATAAATGAATAGTAAAGAACACTCCCATAAACCAACTCCTGGATCACTTTCATTAAAATCCCGCCCAACTGCTGATCATGAAGAAGGGACATGGAATGAAACATTTCCGGCCCGCTTAAATCCAAAGATTGAATCATCGATTCGGGAACACAAAGTTGTAATGCCTGAGCCCAATAACTTGGATCTGAATAAGTGGAATAAAGGGGAACATCTGTAAAAATAATTAACGCACATGCCGGAGTCAATAATGCCCCGTCTGCAAACAGATAGAAAATTTTCTTCAATCCCCCTAATTTTTGCTGCTCTTCCAATTCATTGACGAGGGGCCACCACATAAATATGGCCAGAAGAAAAAGCCCGGCTGTGTGCGCAGCGTGCAGCCATATATTTGTCTTCACCGCATCAAAAACAAAGGGGATATGGTAAAAAGAAAAAGAACCGTTGAAAAGCAAAAGTGCAAGAACAGGTTTTGTAAAAAAACCGAACAGCCTTTTTACAACCGGCAGATAAATGATTTTCCTCCACACCCACGGAGGAATTCCGATGACAAACAAAGGGGGAATAACAATATACAAAAAAGCCATCTGAATCATATGGGTATAAAACATTAAATGGCTCATCAAGTCGATCGGAGAACCTTTGATGATATATAATAAAACGATTCCTGACGCAAAAAAGATGCCCTGCCTTTTTGTCAGCCGCTCACTGCCGGTAAATTTTTCCCTGTATTTTACCGTTATTAAATAATAACAAACAGATACAATGATTAGGCTGATAAAAAAATAGGGACTCCACAACGCTTTAAAACCGAAAATATCCAGAGACATTGCAACATCACCTCTTTTCGCAATCTTTTTTGGAAAAGACTGTGGAAAACTTAGAGAAAGAAAACCTGCACAAAAAAGAAGAAAAGGCTGTCCCGGGGAACCATACAATCATTAAAATACCGTCGGTCCTTTTAATGCAAGGTCCCCAATCCCGGACAGCCTCACCGCCTAAATCCAGATAATTGTTATAAAGGCCAGGATGGTTACGAAAGCGACAAGCACGGCTGAATAGATGAATAATGCCGGAGCTTCATGTCCTTTATTGCTCATATGCATAAAATAATACAGTTGAAAACCGACTTGAACAGAAGCAAGAATCAAAATAAACGGAATAACGAACCAAACCGAGAAATCACCATATCCGACGACAAAAAATGCAACCAGAGTCAAAAAGATCATTAACAAAAATGATATCAGCTGATGCCGCATTTCTCTTTTATTTCTTTTCCGGCGATATTGCACATTCACTCCGTTATTTGTTTGAATTTCTTCCTTTACCATCCGTTCATCCCACCATTCCCATTAAATATACTACGGAGAAAATAAATACCCAGACAACATCGATAAAATGCCAATACAGACTGGCTACATAAAATTTAGGGGCATTATATAGACTTAAGCCTCTCCGCCAGTTGCGGACAACTAATGCTGTAATCCAGCACAACCCAAAGATGACATGGGCACCGTGGAAACCAACCAGCGTGTAAAAAGCGGAACCGAAGGCGCTGCTCGAAAAAGTATGGTTATAATCATGCACATAATGGTTGAACTCATAAATCTCACAACCTAAAAACCCAAGGCCCAGAAGAACCGTAATAATAAACCAAAACCGCATTTTCTTAAAGTTGAAGTTTTTCATATGATAGATGGCATAAACACTTGTCAGCGAACTCGTTAACAAAAGCATCGTCATAACAAACACAAGGGGCATGGAATAGAGGTCCTGTGCTAAAGGGTGATCAGGACCCGGCACTTTATCCTTCAGGGCAAGATAAGTGGCAAAAAGGGTGGCGAACAAGACTGTCTCGCCGCCGAGAAAGAGCCAAAAACCCAAAAACTTATTTCTTCCTTCAAGTGTTTCTTTCTCAGGAACAGCAGGCCAGGTTTCAAAAGTCATTTTTTCCTGGATTTGCATTATGCCTTAACCCCCTTATCATCATCAAGCTCTTCCTTCTTGATATATGTGCCAAGGTCATCCTTTAAAGAACGCACTAACATCGAACCAAAGGTGATGACCAGACCGCCGATCAATACTGGAAGCCCCCAACTGTAGTCAGGACGGTACATCGCTCCAAATGCGGCAATAAACAGTCCGAATGAAATCATAAATGGAATAAAAGAAGGATTAGGCATATGAATATCTCCAAGCGGTTCAGCAGGCGGCATTTCCTTCCTGCCTTCCATTTTTTCATGCCAGTAAGCATCTATGCTGCGCACCAACGGCAACTGCTTGAAGTTATAGTACGGCGGCGGTGAAGATATGCTCCACTCCAATGTGCGGCCGTCCCCCCACGGATCATTGCCGACTTTTTTATTTTTCACAGAAGTAATAATGATGTTTATGACAAGGATAACAGAAGCAACCGCCATCAAAACGGAACCAATGCTGCTGATGTAGTTTCCCGTTTCAAGTCCCTGACCTTCCAAAAAGGTGAATGTCCGCCGCGGCATTCCCATTAAACCGAGGAAATGTTGAACAAAAAATGTCAGATGGAACCCGATCAAAAATAACCAGAAAGTGATTTTCCCAAGTGTTTCATTCAGCATCGTTCCAAACATTTTTGGCCAATAGAAATGCAGACCCGCTAAAACCGCAAATACAACCCCGCCGAGAATTACATAATGGAAGTGGCCGACAACAAAATAAGTGTCATGATATTGGTAATCCGCAACCGAAGCCGCATTCATAATCCCCGTAACTCCGCCGATGACAAAGGAAGGAATAAAAGCTACTGCGTACAGCATCGGAGTAGTCAGTTTGATGCTTCCGCCCCACATGGTCAGCAGCCAATTGAAAATCTTAATCCCGGTCGGTACAGCAATCGCCATGGTTGCAACAGCAAAAATCGCATTGGCAATCGGCCCGAGCCCCGTTGTGAACATGTGGTGCGCCCAAACCATGAATCCGAGAAAACCAATAAGCACGGTCGCAAAAACCATTGAAGCATAACCAAACAATCTTTTACGGGAAAATGTAGAAATAACTTCGGAAAAAATTCCAAAAGCAGGCAAAACTAGAATATAAACTTCAGGATGTCCAAAGATCCAAAATAGATGTTCCCAAATAATTGTATTTCCTCCCATATCAACATTAAAAAACTGAGCACCAAATAAACGATCAAAGATAAGGAAGAAAATACTGATTGTTAACGGCGGAAAAGCAAACAAAATCAAGGAACAGGCAACAAATGTCGTCCATGTAAACATCGGCATCCGCATATAAGTCATTCCCGTTGTCCGCATATTAATAATCGTAACGATAAAATTTATTCCCGCCATCAGTGTTCCGAACCCGGAAATTTGCAGTCCCAACGTGTAAAAATCAATTCTTTTCCCTTCCGACGCCAATGACAGGGAAGCATAGGAAGTCCATCCCGCATCTGGTGCCCCTCCTAAAAACCAGGACAGATTTAAAAATATTCCCCCAAAAAGGAACAACCAGAAACCCAACGCATTAATAAACGGAAAAGCCACATCACGGGCGCCAATTTGCAACGGGAGAACCGCATTCATTAAAGCAAACAACAGCGGCATGGCGGCTAAGAAGATCATTGTTGTCCCATGCATGGTCATCACTTGATTAAACATATCCGCGGACATAAAATCATTATTCGGAACGGCCAATTGCACACGGATTAACAGCGCCTCTATTCCGCCAAGGACGAAGAAAAACCCGCCGGCTACAAGATAGAGAATGGCAATTTTTTTATGGTCGACAGTTGTCAAATAATCCCACAGTGTTGCTAGAAAACCTCTTTTCTGAGCATAACTGTTCACAATTTAACCTCCCTCAAGAAAGATAATTCTCTTATTCGGTAACCTTTAAGCTCAATAAATATTCAGCCAGAGCGTCAAGTTCTTCCTCTGTCAACTCTTCATAAGTGCCCGTCATTTTATTAGCCGGTTTAACACTTTCGGGGTTCTTCAGCCACTTTTTTAACTCTTCCTTATTGTTTTGGAGGATGCCGACTACATAGGCCCGTTCTCCGAAATCCGTCAGATTTGGGCCGATTCTTGCCGCTTCAATGGTGGAATTTGCTGATGTTACAGCATGGCAGCTGATACAGCCCTTCTCGTTAAAGATTTCCTCCCCCTTTTTGGCAAGAGCTGTTTCTGGTTTCTGAGGCTCTTTGGCCGCTTTCATTCCTTTGATCCACCGGTCGTATTCATCCCGGGAAACGGCCCGAACTTTAGAGTCCATTAATGCGTGGGAAGGACCGCATAATTCAGCACATTTCCCGTAGAACAAATTGCCGGCTTCTTCTGCCGCATCGCTGTCAATCTGGAGCCAGAATGTATTCACATTATCCGTATTCGTATCAAGCGTCCCTCCGAGCGCCGGAACCCAAAAAGAGTGTTTTACATCAGAGGCTGTCAGATTAAAAAAGATTTTTTCATCTGTGGGGACGACGAGTTCCTGACTTGTTACAATTCCTTCATTCGGGTATTCAAATTCCCACCAATACAGGCTTGCCCGCACATTGACTACGACAGCGTCCTCGTCTTCCATCCCGGACATATTGCCAAGAGCAAGAGTTGCTTTTACAGTCGGCAAGGCAAGAATGAGAATTAAAATAATTGGGATAACAGTCCAAATCACTTCCAGCTTATGACTGCCTTCCACTTGCTCCGGGATTCTGTCATCCTTCCTCCTGAACCGGATAAGGACAATGACAAACAAAGTGGTAACGACAAGAATGACCAAGACCATGATTGCAGTACTTAAAAGCATTAAATGAAATTGTTTTTTTGCAACCTCGCCCGCCGGTCTCAAAGATGATAAATAAGGTTCACCGCAGCCCGACAGAATGAACGCCATGATCACTAATAAAAGGGACAGGCGCCACCTTGTAAACCTTTTCATTGCCTATCAAACCCCTCTTCCACAAAATTTAAAATATTTAAAACCTTCTTTCCCTGTAAGAAAAGAAAGTCCCTCCCCGAATGGATTCAGAACAATGTAATAACGACCATAGATAAAAACAGAATGGTCAAATATTGTAAAGAATAGATGAACATCTTCTGAGCCCATATTTTCGGCGGTTTTTTCCGGTAATAATAAAAACCGGATGCCAGCCAGCCGAGATTCAGCAATGATGCAAGCGCTATGAATGAGGTTCCCAGTGAAGAGAGCAGCAATGGAGTCGGAAGCAGCAGGGCAATCCACATCATGATGCTCATTTTTGTCCGCTCCGGTCCCTTTACAACCGGCAGCATCGGAACACCGGCCCTTTTATAATCATCGACTCTTCTCATAGCCAACGAATAAAAATGAGGGGGCTGCCACAAAAACATGATTAAAAACAGCCCAAGGGCCATCACATTAAGATTCGTATCCACCGCCGTCCAGCCAATTAAAGGGGGCACCGCTCCGGAAATACTGCCCACGATTGTATTTGCAGCAAAGCGGCGTTTTGTCCAAATAGTATAAAGAACAACATAACTAAAAACACCTGTAATCCCTAAAATAGCCGCAGTTTTGGTCGTTTGGAACAAAAATATTATGCCCGCAAATATAAATACCACACCAAGTCCAAGTGCTTTATTCGGCTTCACTCTTCCTGTTACAGTCGGCCTTCCCTTCGTTCGTTCCATAACAGTATCAATATCACGGTCCAAATAGTTATTAATTGAACAGGAACCCGCTATAATCAATGCCGTACCGGCTAAAGTAAACAAAACAAGGTTGAAATGTTCCATAAATCCGAGACCTGAAAAATATAAAGCCAGCCAAATTCCCGCAAATACAGTAATCAAATTGGAAATAACAATTCCAATTTTGATTAGGGATAAAAATTCTTTCAACGGACTCGTTCCGGAACCGGCATTCTCCAGATTTAAACCATTTTCATGCATTTCTCTGTTTTGTAATGCTCTAGGATTCACTTCGGGTCCCCCTTCCTTTTTATGTTTACAACATGAATTAATAAAATCTGACAATTTTAAGGAAATTTACAGCTTTTTACCAATTTTATTAAAACATATTTCTTTGCTCAATTGTGGTATTTTTATGAATTTTCTGTGTTTTATGCCGGCATTTTTATTCAAGATTAACAAACATAAATTTCATGAAAGTTGTTTCCTTACTGATAGAAACTAAAAATCTTTTATTCTATTTCTAACAAAATCTATTATTAATTTCAAGTTTTTAACATTTTTGGAATTTAGTACTTAATGTATGAAATCAACAATCTATTCTCTGTTCTTTTTTGGAAAAATTATGTATTATTAATATTAGAATATTCTGTCTTATAAGAGGATTATTAATATCAGGTTTCGTTAATTTTGACAAATTGGTGAACTTTTAAGAAAAGGTGAGATAATGAAAAAACAATTAAAAGTGTTTTCTGTTCTGACTACTGTAGGTATGGTTTTTGTTCTTCTCGGGGGAGCGCTGGTGACAAAAACTGATTCGGGGATGGGATGCGGACGCTCATGGCCTCTTTGCCACGGAAAGTTGATTCCGGATGACATTACTGCCGAACTAATTATCGAATGGACTCACCGGCTTATCTCAGGAATAGTCGGATTAATGGTTCTGATTCTTGCCGTGTGGACTTGGAAAACAATTAAACATATTAGGGAAACAAAATTTTTGGCTTTTTTGGCTGTTTTTTTCCTCATCCTTCAATCTTTGCTCGGAGCGGCCGCGGTCATTTGGGATCAATCTGATTTAATCCTTGCCGGCCATTTCGGGATTTCGTTAATATCTTTCGCGACCGTGTTCCTGTTGACCATGCTTGTTTTTGAATCAGATAAACGGCCCAACACTGAAAATTTGCACTTAAATAAAAAAATGCGGACGCATACCATTGGTGTGACTGTCTACAGTTTTATAGTTGTTTACACAGGCGCACTTGTAAGACATATTGATGCCGGTCTTGCCTGTAAAGACTGGCCGTTCTGTGTCAACAGCGCAATCGCTTGGCCGGGCAATTTGCAGGAATGGGTGCAAATGGGACACCGTTTTACAGCCGGGATGCTATTGATTTGGATTGGATATATAACCTTTCTGGCAATAAAAAATTTTAAACAGCAGAAGCTTATATATTGGGGATGGATAACCGCCTTTATTCTCATCATCCTCCAAATTGCCGCGGGAGCTGTTGTTGTGTTGACCAGAATTGATTTAATAGTATCCCTCGCCCACGCTTTTTTTATAACATGCCTGTTTGGACTGTTAAGCTATTTTGTCCTTTTATCATCACGGAGCAGAAAACGGGAAAAATACCGAGAAGAAACTCCGGTCCCTCCCCCAACCATATCCGCTGCAGGACATCTGCCACATTAACTTTACTGTTTCAAATTTTGGGTCATAAAGATACCAAACAACAGAAAGTTATTTTTAACAAAAGAAACAGGCTGTCAAAAAGAATGTGTTCTTTCAGACAGCCTTTTTTATTTCCGGACCGGGAAAGGTAATAATCCCCGCCTGTTACTTTTCCAATTCTATTAAAAGATCACCTGTTTGAATACTTTCGCCATTCTTTACATAAATGTCCCTGACAGTACCCGAATAAGGAGCCTGAACGGTTGTCTCCATTTTCATGGCTTCCGTAATCATGAGATGGTCTCCTCTTTCAACCTTTTCACCTTTTTCAACCAAAACTTTTATTACAGTGCCCGGCATCGTTGCCCCGATGTGGGAATCATTTTTCGGATCAGCTTTTATCTTTTCAGCCACGGTCGATTTAATACTCTCATCCTTAATAACAACTTCGCGCGGCTGTCCGTTCAATTCAAAATAGACGGTTCTTGTTCCGTCAACCTGAGGCTGGCCAATGGCAACCAATTTAACAATCAGTGTTTTTCCGGTTTCAATTTCAACCTCGATTTCTTCGCCGAGACGCATACCATATAAAAAGGTCGGAGTATCTAGAACAGAAACATCGCCATATTTTTCAACTGTCTCTAAATACTCCATAAATACTTTTGGATACAAGGCATAGGAAAGTATTTCAAAATCCGTTACCGGACGGCCGAGCTCTTTATATAATTTAGCTTCGACAGCTTTGAAATCCACCGGATCAAGGAGTTCTCCCGGCCGGACTGTGATCGGTTCTTTCCCTTTCAGAATTACCTTTTGCAGCTCTTTTGGAAATCCTCCTTCGGGCTGTCCAAGGTATCCTTCAAAAAATTCTACGACTGAATCAGGGAAATCAATCGTCATTCCTCTCTCCAAAACCTGTTCTTCCGTCAAGTCGTTTTGGACCATAAACAGAGCCATATCGCCGACCACCTTGGAAGACGGGGTTACCTTGACAATATCCCCGAACATTTTATTCACACGGGAATACATTTGTTTCACTTCATCCCATCTGTCGCCTAATCCGACAGCCTTTGCCTGCTGCTGCAGATTACTGTACTGGCCACCGGGCATTTCATGCTGATAAACCTCTGTATGTGGTGATTTCATACCACTTTCAAAATCCTGATAATACTTTCTCACATCTTCCCAATAGCGGGAAATCTGTTCAAGGGCGTTGATATTTACAGCAGTTTGCCGCTCGTTGCCTAAAAGTGCATAGTATAAGGAATTTGCACTGGGCTGGGAAGTTAATCCTGCCATCGAACTGATTGCAACATCAACAATATCCACACCGGCCTCGACCGCCCTGGCATAAGTGTAAATTCCGTTCCCGCTTGTATCATGCGTGTGCAAATGAATCGGAATATCGACTGTTTCTTTTAAAGCCGAGATTAATGTGTAGGCCGCTTCAGGCTTCAGCAAACCTGCCATATCCTTAATTCCGAGAATATGCGCACCCTGCTTTTCAAGCTCTTTTGCTAGTGCTTTATAATAGTCAAGAGAATATTTAGTTCTTGTCGGATCAAGGATATCGCCGGTATAACAAATGGAAGCTTCGGCAATTTTCCCCGTTCTTCTGACTGCATCAATGGCAACTTCCATCCCTTTTACCCAGTTGAGGCTGTCAAAAATCCGGAAAACGTCTATGCCTGCATATGCTGATTTTTCGACAAACTCCATGATCACATTATCCGGATAGTTCGTATAGCCAACAGCATTTGATGCCCTTAACAGCATTTGCAATAAAACATTGGGAATGGCTTTCCTGAGCTTTAACAACCTTTCCCAAGGATCCTCTTTCAGGAACCGGTAAGCAACATCAAAAGTTGCCCCGCCCCACATTTCAAAAGAAAATAACTCAGGGACAAGTTTTGCGGCAGGAACAGCGATATGCAACATATCAATGGTTCTTACCCTCGTTGCCAAAAGGGACTGATGCGCATCACGAAATGTGGTATCTGTGAGGAGAACCTTTTTCTGTTCCTTAATCCAATTAACAACTCCTTTGGGACCGTATTTATCAAGAATTTGTTTTGTGCCGGTTTGATACGGAATATTATATTTAACTTTTGGAACCCGCGGTTTGTCAAATACCGGCCGCTTCTTTTTTTCAATGCCCGGAAAACCGTTTACTGTAACATTGCCGATATAGGTGAGCATTTTAGTGCCCCGGTCCTTGCTGACAGGAAATAGAAATAATTCAGGCGTTTCATCAATAAAAGAAGTGTCATACTCCCCTTTTCTGAATTTAGGGTGTTTTACCACATTCACCAGAAAAGGAATATTAGTCTTAATTCCCCTGATACGGAATTCCTGAAGATTTCTAATCATTTTTGCAGCAGCCTGCTCAAAGGTTAACGCATGTGTTGATACTTTTACGAGCAGACTGTCATAATACGGTGTAATCACGGCTCCCTGGAAACTATTCCCGGTATCAAGACGGACACCGAATCCTCCTCCGGAACGGTAAGCCATAATCCGGCCTGTATCAGGCATAAAATCATTTAACGGATCCTCGGTTGTCACCCTTGCCTGGATGGCATATCCGTGTGCAGCGATATGCTCCTGTTTTGGAATGGCCACCTTTTCTGAATGAAGACTGTGGCCTTCAGCAACAAGAATTTGCGTCTGGACAATGTCCACTCCCGTAATCATTTCTGTAATCGTATGCTCAACCTGGACACGGGGATTAACTTCTATAAAATAAAACTCATTATTTGTTACTAAAAATTCCACCGTTCCCGCATTTACATATTTGACATTCTTCATCAGTTTCACGGCTGCAGCGCAAATTTCCTCCTGCAGCTTTTTGTCAAGGGAAACACTCGGAGCAACTTCAACTACTTTTTGGTGACGCCTTTGCACCGAACAATCTCTCTCAAACAAGTGGATCACATTGCCATGTTTATCACCAAAAATTTGAACCTCAATATGCTTCGGGCGTTCTATTAATTTTTCCACATATACTTCATCACTGCCAAAAGCTGCTTTAGCTTCAGATTTAGCCCGCTCATAAGCCTGCTTTACTTCCTTTGGACTTCTGATAATTCTCATTCCCCGGCCTCCGCCTCCAAGAGAAGCCTTTATAATCAACGGATAACCATACTCTTTTCCAAAATCAACTACTTCTTGCAAACTCTTTACAGGCCCGTCACTACCGGGAATAACCGGTATACCTGCCAACTCTGCCTGCCGGCGTGCTTTTACCTTATCGCCAAACATATCCAGATGCCTGATTTCCGGACCGATAAAAATAATCCCTTCTTCTTCACATCTTTTCGCAAATTCTATATTCTCTGATAAAAAGCCATAGCCTGGATGAATGGCATCAACCTCTGTCGCTTTGGCGATCTCAATAATTCCTTCAATATCCAAATAGGCTTCGATCGGCTTTTTTCCTTCTCCGACTAGATAAGCCTCATCTGCCTTATAACGGTGATATGAGCCTGAATCTTCTTTAGAATAAATAGCCACCGTACGAATCCCCAGCTCCGTACATGCACGAAAAACACGAATGGCAATTTCGCCCCTGTTAGCTACCAATACTTTACGAATTGTCCTTGTCATAAAAACACCTCGATGCAATAGATTTTTTGTCATTTTTACGCCGGACGAAACCATCCGTATTGTTCCGTCCCAATCATCTATATTTTCAAGAAATATTAAAATATAGACAATAATAGAAAATAATTCCTGCGAAAACATTTCTAAATCTGACCGGAAAAGCTGATCCCGGTTCAATATTTATTTTTTATAGAAAAATTAAACGGAAAAGCTGTTTATTGCCCATACTTTACGGTATGAATAAGTGCTTTTCCGCTGAATTGAAACCGAAAAAGATAAATTTCTGCATTGGGAGTTTTTACATTCTTCTCTGATCAATGCAATTTTACAGCCCGCCTGGAAACAACAGCAAGCTTTGACTTTTTCTTTTCTTTCCCGGGAACATGTTTCCCGGAGGAATTTTTATATTTTCGATCATAATTCATATACCTTGAAACATTGACAAGAATTCCCATTGCGATGGACAACTGTAAAATAGAAGAACCGCCATAACTGACAAAGGGAAGAGGAACTCCAGTCAACGGGATGACTCCGGTGATTCCGCCCAAATTAATAAACGATTGAATGCCAATCATGCTTGAAATACCGATCGCCAACAGGCTTCCGAATGCATCCTTGCATCTTAGACCTATCAAAATTCCTCTTAACACAATATAACTTAAGGAAAAAAGGACAAACAAAACTCCGAAGATCCCTAATTCTTCTGCAACTATAGCCATAATAAAATCGGTGTGCGGTTCGGGCAAATAACCCAATTTCTGAACACTCTCCCCGAGACCGAGCCCCTTTAGTCCGCCTGAGGCAATCGCAATATAAGAATTGACAATCTGATAGCCTTCATCTTGCTCAACCGCAAATGGATCAAAGAATGTATTGACTCTGCTTAAACCTTCCTCTGTCAATATTTTATCTTTTAGTAAAAGGAAAGCGATCACCGCAACTGCAGCACCAATTGCAGCAAGTTTTAACATATTTTTTAAATTCATGCCCGAGGAAAAGATAATAAAGGCACCGATTAAAAAAATAATCCCGGCTGTGCCGTAATCCGGCTGCATAATTATTAACATGGAAACCAACACCA
Source organism: Robertmurraya sp. (assembly GCA_025451895.1). Classification (GTDB taxonomy): domain Bacteria; phylum Bacillota; class Bacilli; order Bacillales; family Cytobacillaceae; genus CALKIU01. Next base: position 9,011 of record JANWJP010000150.1, on the reverse strand, counting down.
GATAAACAATCGGCGGCACAACACCCTTGTTAAATTCATTTATGTACGGTTGTTTTTTGGCATAGACGGCTGAAAGATAAATAATCATACTGATTTTTACAAATTCGGAAGGCTGGACCTTAAAGGGGCCGATTTGAAACCAACTTTGTGCATTTCCGGTTACATTACCGAAAAACAACAGGGCGATTAACGATGAAATCGTTATTAAGACGAGAGGTATTAATATTTTATTGCTGAGCCATATTTTATAGGGAAAGATGGCAAAAATTAAAAAAACAAATAAGCCGGCAATAAGAAATAATCTCTGCCTTGCGAAAAAATGATCGCTTTCATAACCATACAACTGCATGGCAGTCACAGCACTGGCGCTGTATATCATAATCAGGCCGAAAACAGATAATAAAACAGCAACAATTATTAATGAATAATCATATGATTTGAGAATCTTCCCCAACATAATTTTCTCTTCCTTATCTGCAGGTTTCCAATTTTTTACTGTTTCCGTTTAAAGAAAAAGAAATTCCTGCGCCATGATTAGTTTTTTATAGAGGCAAGAGAACACGAACAGATGATAGCAGCCTGCAAACTTACCGGTGCAAGCGGTCCTGCGGCAAAATGCCTGTCATTTTTTAAAAAAACTCAAACGCAGCATAAATGAACGTTTGAGTTTTCACATTTTATTTTTTTAATGACGCTTCATGCAGTGCGGAAAGTTCACTTTCCAATTCATCCAAGATGGCCTTTCCTTCCTTACTGTCTATAAGGCCGAGGCGAACGGCAAAATCTATTTCTCTGGATAAACCGAACATTTGTGTATCCAATACCTCTTCATATAGAGGGCACTGAGGCATTGTTAAATGATCCATCTGCACTTTAATCAATCTTAAAATTTTATCAGCGTCAGCCTTCAACAGAGCATAAGCCTTCTCTCGATGTTCGACCACCATATCAGACGCCAACATGTCTCCCCCCGTTTCCCGAGCGATTATACTTATTAAATTCTAACCGTACATAAAGAAAAATGCAAGAAATATAAGGAATTGTTGTTTTTTACTAATAGATATAATTGTACAAAAAAAATCATCAGTAGGCAATTTTTGTCCCCGCGGTTATACTTATAGTCGAAGCAGATTTAAGAAATTTTCCGTATCCGTCTGTTTAAAAAATTAACAACAATACATTTGGAGAGGGGGATATCATGGACCAAATTATTTTAATAAAAGGAAGAGTAAAATTTCAAATTACCCTGGATCCCGGAGTGTGGATATTTGATGATCGAAAAAGAGAATTGGACGCTGTTTTGGAGGGAAAAGAGGATTTTACGGAAAAGAAAATCAATACAGTCCAAAGACACGCAGCACAATGGGAACGGGAAATCACTGAAGGAGCAATTAAGCCGCCTACTCTGGTGAGCGAGACTGTATTCAATAAAAAGAAAGAAATTTCCGGGACTTATTGTATGCCGTTTAAACCTTTTCTTGAAAATGCAGAACCGGAGCCGGATGCTGAAAAAATAATTATTGAAACCGCCCATGGGGAAGTGGCAATCTCAATGAAACAAGGAAAGGAATTGCTTTTGAATTTTTCCAGAGACGGAAAAAGTCTGAAAGAAGATGGGCCTGTCCATTGTTATTTTGCCGACGGCTCTAATCGGAATAACCCAATTAAATATGTAAAAGCATTCCGTGTGGAATAGTGGAAAGAAACGGTACAGTCCGGTGGGGGATTCCTGCTCCCCCACCCGGGGACTCCCGGCTTCCGTCAGCATCTTACAGTAAATCTGCGGCAAGCTGGGCAAGATCGGATCTTTCCCCTTTAATTAATTTCACATGTCCGGAAACATGCTGATCCTTAAATTTCTCAACGACATATGTCAAGCCGTTATTATAAGCATCCAAATACGGATGATCAATTTGCTCCGGATCTCCCATAAGAACAATTTTGCTTCTTTCGCCCACTCTTGTCAGAATCGTTTTTATTTCATGCTTCGTCAGATTCTGCGCTTCATCAATAATAATGAATTGATCCGGGATACTCCTTCCTCTTATATAAGTTAACGCTTCTACCTCAATTGAACCCATTCCGGCCAAAATCGCATCTAATTCACCCGGCTTTTTGGCATTAAACAAATATTCAAGGTTGTCATAAATAGGCTGCATCCACGGTCTCAGTTTTTCTTCCTTCTCACCGGGAAGAAAACCCAGATCTTTTCCGACAGGAACAATCGGTTTTGCAATCAACAGTTTTTTATAATAACCGCAATCTTCCAACTGCATCAAACCGGCGGCAAGGGCCAGTAACGTCTTGCCTGTGCCCGCTTTTCCAATTAATGTAACCAGAGGGAGATCCTTCCTTAACAAAAGTTCCATAGCCATGGTTTGCTGAACATTTCTCGGACGGATCCCCCAAATATGCTCATGATTAAAGATTAATTTTTTTACCTTTTTTTCTTTTTCATGAACAATTCCAATAGCTGAAGCTGAAGAACCGAGAGAGTCCTTCATTATAATAAACTGATTTGAAAAAACAGGTTGTTTCGTAATCTCAGCTATAAGAAGTTCCCCTTTTTCATAAAAGCGGTTAAGAATATCAATATGAACATGAACCTCAAGAATTCCCGTATAAATATGATCATTTTCTATGACCCTGTCACTTAAAAAATCTTCGGAGTAAAGACCTATTGCATCTGCTTTTACGCGTACCAGTGCATCCTTGCTGACTAAAATAACCTGCTTGCCGTTTTGTTTCGCCTCTTCCTCCAACGACAAGTTTTTGGCGACGGCCAGAATCCGGTTATCATTCGTTTTTTCAACAAAGATTTCCTGCAACTGTTGAAAAGAACGGTGATTCAGCTCAATCCTCAGTGCACCGCCGTTTTCTAACGGAATTTTTTCATGTAACTTTCCCGTTTGTCTGAGACTGTCGATGAGTCTGGATACTTGTCTTGCATTTCTTCCTATTTCATCCATATTTCTTTTTTTTGAATCCACTTCTTCGAGAACCACCGCAGGAATGACCACTTCATTATCCTGAAAGGAAAAGATCGAATAGGGATCCTGAAGCAAGACGTTTGTATCTAACACATAAATTTTACTCAAATCTCTGCCTCCTGTGTCTTTAACGGTCTTTAAGCCAAATAAAGAACATGCGATAGTTGAGCTTTGTAAAATATATGATTTTCCGAATAAAGATAGAAGAAAATTCGCACAATAACTGTGACGAATCCTTCTCATCGGCTCATATCCTTAACGCGGCTGGACAAAGAAAAGGTATTCCCTTTCACATTCACATCGCAAATCATGGAGGTGCAGTTATGAAAAAATGGGTAATAAGTATTTTGGCACTTTTGTTCCTGTCCGCATGCGGAGGGAATAATCTTGGCAGGGAAGCAAATAATCATCCGAACACAATTACTGTAAAAAACAGTACCATCGAGGAGGTTGATCGAAAAAACGGGCAGCAAATATCCAAACATTTAGTTGAATTAGCATCAAGCGTTCCAAATGTGAATGACGCAACGGCAGTTGTCATAGGAAATTATGCGCTCGTCGGGATTGATGTGGATGAAGATATTGACCGTTCGCAAGCCGGAACCATAAAATATTCCGTTGCCGAAGCGCTTAAAACAGATCCTTACGGCGCAAAAGCTGTTGTCATCGCTGATCCGGATTTGAATGCCAGATTAAAGGAAATTGCGGATGATATTAGAAAAGGGAAACCTATCAGAGGAATAATGAATGAACTGGCTGATATTTCAGGACGGCTGATGCCGGAAGTCCCGGCTGATTTGTCGGATCCGCATGAAAAAGACCCTATGAATAAACAAAATGATAAAATGAACAAATCAGAAACGCAAAACTTGAAAGATAAACAAATAGAGCAATCCAATCACCATCTCAAAAAATAATTTTGATTTAAGCAGTGCCGCAAATGACCAAGGTGAGTTTTTGTTCTAAACATAGCCCGATAAAAGAAAGACTCTTCAAAAATACAGTTATTACACGAGAAAAGCTTAGCCTCTTGCGGACTAAGCTTTCCTTAACGCTTCCATCACCTGATTGTCAAGCCGGGCTGCGGCAGTCTCATCATAACTCTTTCTGTAAGCAGGTTCTGTACTGATAACAGAACCGTAAAACATTATATCCCAGACTTCATCAATTTTTACCTCCACCATTGCCAACTTCAGAGGAATTCCTTCAATTCTTTCCGATTTTATTTCCCCGCGGCCGCTAATGGCATAAACGGATTCATTGGCAATGACAGTAATCGTCAAAAGATTTTTTTTCTTAAGGTTCGATACGGCTCTGGAACGATTGCTTATTGCAAAATAAACAGTTTTTTCATCCTTGGCAAATAACCAGGAGATCGCATTGGTACACGGTGCTCCTGTCTCATGGTCAACTGTTGCAATAACAGCAAAACGCTCTTTTTGCAGAGCCTCATAAAGCGGTTGAATTAATACCGGTTCAACTGGATTTGCCATTTCCTTTCCCCGAATACAAAACCGGTTGGCCGGCGGGTCGCTTTGTCCGGAAGCCAGCTGCTGAAAAACGTTCTCCCGCAGGGGCATTCCACCGGGGCTTGTATCCGGGAACCCACCTCCTCACATCAAATGAAATGGTCCTTTTCAGCAAAAACTTTGACAATCATTTAACTGCAGAGTATACAGTCCTTCCTATTTTATTCCAAAATCTTTATTTCTATAAAATGCATTTCTCTTGTATTCATGCTATACTCCCTTTAGAAACAGAAGAACAAGCGCATGTAAAATGAGGTGAAGCTGTAATGAAAGTAAAATGCGTCTTATGTGACAGCATTGAGTCCATTCCTGATGATTCATTTGAAGCAAAAAAATTACGAAACCGCCCTATTCATACATATATGTGCGAATCCTGCGACCAAAGAATCAGAGAAAAGACCTATGCCAGAATAGCAACGGGAAAATTCAAACTTTACCGTTCCAGAAATAAAAAAGACCATTTTTAATACAAGTTTGACATCTTTGACCATTGTAAGGCACTTAACAATAAAATTGACCGGCTGACGCGTTAAACATAATCCCGCTTTCCCTCAGTGCATCCTGCCATTGAGGGAGAGACGCATCATGCCCGGGGATAATTTTGAAATTTTTCCGGCTCCCTTTTAATCTGATTCAGCATGATCTCAATCAGTTCCCTCGGAAAACGGTATGATCTCAACCGTCCGTTTTGCTTTCCGTTTACATAATACATCGCTGCATCCTCACTAACGGAAATCTCCGTTAAAGAATGCTCATTATGTAAAATATCCCGGAACATCTTTTCCGTTTCTGCTGCCGCCGAGTCATCCGGCCTGTTATCCAAAACCACCTTGATCGTCAGCCAATTATAAACCGCATCCTGCAATGATTTCATATGCTTTCATTCCCTTTCTTCTGAGTTTTTTTCACGGAGAAGACGGATTTTATAAAGAACTATGATGAGAGCGGCGATTGCCAGTCCCTCCGCAATCGGCAGGAATACGCCCAAAAAAGTCAAAATCGTCGCTCCTGCAAACAGAAAAAAATACACAATTGCAGCCTTTAATAAAGGCAGTTTCCTTGCAAATCCCAATTTATAAACAACTGCCGACAGTACTACAATTGTAATATAAAGCAGCCACATGCCTCTTTCCGGGTTTTCATGGACATTAAAGAGTTTTGCGAAAAATTGCAGACTTTCTGCTATTTCCATTCTCCATTATTCCCCCTTGCCCGTGTTTCCTTTAACTGTACAAAACAAATCTTTACTATTCCCCTTTATATGAACGGCAAATACCGTATTGCCTGATCATATTATCCAGCCCCGTGGCAAGAAATACAATTAAAAAGCCTTTCAATAACTTTCTTCATCCATGAAACTTTCCATTCTCGAAATCATGGCACCATCAAAAATATTTTATGTAATGACTTCGCTCTGAAATATTCTTAGTATTTTGAAAAATTAATTGATAGTACCTGATATTCCAATATAGAATCCCGGACATCTTTTGTGTAAAATAGAACAGGAATCAATGGATTCGTTTTAGTTAAAGGAGGATTGGCAATGCAAACAATTAAATGGCGGTTCCTGCTCTTAGCCATATTTGCCGGAATTTTAATAGTTGCAACAGGCATTTCGCTCGGACAAGGCAGTCTTGCCGGAACACTCATCTCAACCGGCCTGTTAATTGCAGTTTTCGGGTTTGGTTTCAGCATGAAGAAAAAAATGATTAAAAACGGAGAGCTTTAAATAAACATGCCTGACCGGAACTTCCTGTAAACGGGGGACAAAAATACAAACAGCCCGTCATTTAAACGGTGCCGTTGCCGGACACCTGTTGGGCCCCCGGTTGGAAGTTCCGGGAATACAGGGAACAGCTACCATCTGCCTTCTTGCAAGTAGTCTCGAAAGACATCCTCGTACAGTCCCGGCTTTGAAAAAATAACTGTGTTTTGCTGCAACAAACTCAAAGGCTCTCCCCTTAAGTTCGAAGCAATTCCCCCAACTTCCCCGAGAAGCACCAATCCTGCAGCAATATCCCACGGAGATAAACGCAAACTTAAATACGCATCCAGCCTTCCCGCACAAACACTGGCAATTTCAATGGCTGCCGAACCGTAAGACCTCGTTCCCCGTACATCCCTCACTAAATCCCTTAATATGGTTGCATCAAATCGCCGGTTTGCAAGGATCCAAGCGGCATTTAAACCGATAATTGCTTCAGAAACGCGCACCCTTTCCAGCCGCTCCAAAGCCCTTCCATTCAAAAAAGCTCCCTGTCCTTTGGCTGCATGAAAAAGTTCATTATTCATCACATCATAAATGAAGCCCATCTTTCCGATTCCGTTTTCATAAATCCCTATGGAAACCGCAAAATTTCGGCGCTGATGAATAAAATTAGTCGTACCGTCAATAGGGTCAATGATCCAAACGATCCCGTCCAAATCATTCAATCTGTTTCCATAGCCTTCCTCCCCTAAAATACGATGACCGGGAAACTTTTTTCGGATTTTTTCTATAAAAAACCTTTCGGTTTCCTTGTCAATATTTGTAACAAAATCGTTCGGATGGGATTTTACCTGTATATCTAAAGGAGTTACAAAGGATTCTTTTATCCTTTCCCCCGCCTCTTTTATCCATTTTCTTGCATGCGTATCAATCTCAACCCATTTCAAGATGAATCGACTTCCTTCTCCATAAAATTTTAAAATGAGCTTGCGCGCTAATTTAAGCGTAATGGAAAACTAAGGAACGTTCAACTATTAAACGCTTTTGTCAAAAATTCGACGGAAAAACAAAAAACGAACTCCCCGTTTGTACCGAAGAGCCCGTTTAAAAAAAATGTATCGAATGAATGTTTAACATTTAAAAAATCTCCTTGTCAACTTTATAATGCTTTTAAAGTCAATAATTCCGATCTGATTTTCTCAAGCCGTTCCTTGCTTTTAGTTTTTTGCTTTTCATTATTTTCCTGAATGGCTTCATAGAGCATCGCCAATTCATAATCCAATTCCAATCTTAATACAGCCGTTCTTTCCTTTTCAAACTTTTTTCTGCCCGAGGCAGAATTCATTAAATATTGCAAATAATTCCCCCCCTTTTATTTTTTCATCGGTTAATTTATAGTATGAGTATTTTAATTCATATGCAACTAATTTGTACCTATGCCTATTCAATCTTTAAAAATATACTGCGTTTTCTCTGCCATACCTTTCAGATGCGGACAAACTTTGTTATATGGTAGAATGAAAAAACAAGGAGGGTACAAGAATGGAGTTTACCGGATTTCATCATGAAGATTTTGACGTTTTTCAGATAGATGGATTTGAAGAACGGATGAATGCCTTAAAAACAATCATAAGGCCGAAATTGGAGAAGCTTGGCAGCCATTTTGCCCCTGCTCTAACAGTATTAACGGGGGAAGAAATGTTTCCCCATGTTGCCAAACATGCCAGAAGAACCGTAAATCCCCCAAATGACACATGGGTTGCTTTTTCTACAAACTCCAGGGGATATAAAATGCTCCCTCATTTTCAAATCGGACTATGGCAAACACATATCTTTATTTGGTTTGCAATTATTTACGAAACAAAGAATAAAACGGAAATGGGGAAAATACTGGAGGCAAACCTCGATAAAATATATGCTGAGACAGACGAAAGCTTTGTATGGTCGCAGGATCATACAAAACCTGAAGCCATTAAGCATTCACAGTTAACAAAAGAAGATTTAAATGCATTATTCCAACGTTTGCAAACTGTTAAAAAAGCGGAAATTCTGTGCGGTTATCATATTCCGAGAGAAGAAGCTGTTTCAATGACTCCTGAGCAATTCCTGAAAAAAGCAGAAACTGTATTGGAACAACTTATCAAGCTTTACAAATTAATACAAAATCCCCGCTATCCGTTTTAATAAATAGCGGGGAACTTTCCCTTACATTTCAATCCGGTCCTTATCACTGTATTCCTTCGCTTTTTTTATTGTCTGGTATGGCGAGTAACCGCTCAACCGTTCAAACTCTCCGCACAATCTTTTTTCTTCTGCCTTGCCCGGGACAATTTCCTTAAAACGCCTGTAAGCCTGCAAAAGTTCTTCCTTTTTTACACCCTTTTCATAAGCCGCTTCGATTTTTTCAAAAAAACGAATCACATCAATGATTTCCGTCGTAGACCAACTTGGGTCAATGGGGTATCCATATTCCAACCTGCTCACCTGCTCCTGCCGTATTAGCTGTTCCCCGCGGGAATCTTATCCATATTCTGCCCTTAAAGCGGTTCTGAGATAACAGATTATTCACCGCTCCATTTTTTTCTGATTTCCTGCGCCTCTCCTATCATCCTTTCAAAAAGCTCTGCCACTGTGGGAACATCATCGATCAATCCCATGACTTGACCGGCCCAGCCGAAACCTTCATCTTCCTTGCCTTCATAAATATAACGTCTGTTTGCTGCGCCGCTTATGTATTCCTTCAGTTCTTCATAACCGCCGCCTTCTTCCTCAATTTTGAGAATT
>JANWJP010000149.1 GCA_025451895.1 Robertmurraya sp. | reverse complement strand
GTTATTCGCCGCACCCGACGGAATGCTTCCTTGGTTCCCGGATCGCATTTTCAACCAAAATTTCGTCCGCAATCGAAAGGAGGTCTTCCCCGACTCCCGCTTCATTTTTTCCACCAAAATTTTTTTTCGCACCCGAACGAAGGTCTTCCCCGGCTCCCGGACCACCGTCCGTCAAACCTTTAACAGGGAAAGGGTATTTTGCCGACATCGTTTTTCATAAAAAATCCCATTCCAGCCGGTTTTCCAGCCAGGCTGGCAAATTTATTCTCCGCTTTCTTGGGCCATCTTTTCTCTGTATTCTCCAAGTTCGGGAATTTCAATGGAAAAATCGCGTTGAATCATTTCCAAGATCTCAATTTTAGTCTCTGCTTCTTCCATGTTGGCACTCTCAATATCTTTTTCCACTTCTTTTTTCAGTGCCTTCACGAAATCAGAGTTGATTTTATCTGCAAAATCCTTTTGGAGCGATTTTATTTCTTCATATAAATTCGTATTGGGGAATTCCTCCAATTTTAACAAAAGATGCTCTATTTGAGAATTATATTCTCTGAGACTGTCGATTTTTTCAAAGTCGTATTTGAGCTCCTGAAAATCCTTCTTTATGAGTTCGGCCTCCGCTTTAATGTCGTCAACATGGCCGGAGATTGCTTCCGTTCGTTTTATTAACGATTCGATGAAGCGAACTCTTGTGTCTCCGTACGACAGGTCATTTGCGTCCATTTCAAGAATTTTGTTGTAATATTCCAAGGCAGTTTCTGTATCAAAATCATTCATTGCTTTCTCCGCTTCAGCCATTAATTCTTCGTATTTTTTGTCTTGGTTATTGCAGCCGGCCTGAGTGATAACGAATAATACAGCCAATAAGAATAAAAGCTTATTTTTCAACTTTTTCACCTGTTTCATTTGAGATTGGCGCATTGCGTTTCTTTGTCTTTTTTATAAAAAGGTAAGTACCGGCCCCGGCAATCAATATAATCAGAAGCGTGATGCCAAACACCATGGAAAAGGTGTTTCCCCCGGGCTCATAAACGATCGTTGCGTTGGAACTGTTGATTTTCACCGTATTTTCTTCATCTTCCACCAAAGTACCCCCGGAAATGTAGGCAATTTTTCCGGGCACCGTCACTTTTGTGTCGAATGAAGGGTTCAAACTGCCAAAATGAACAACAGTATATTTCTTAAGTTTGTCCTCTTCAAAGAAGTCGGCATTTTCTTTATATCCATTGACCGCTTTCAGATTAGCCAGAATCGAAGGATTATAGAGTAAAATATCTTGAACAGGTGCAAACAGGTCTTTGTCATTTTTATAAAACATTCTTTTCACTTCAAGAATTGCTTCAAGTTTTCCGTTCTGTTCCTTGAACTTCTTAACTTTTACCAGTTCTACTCCTTCTGATTCATTTGTATCAGCAACGGCCTCTTCAATTTTAGCTTTCATTTGAGCCGTTGTATAATACTCATTTTCATAAAAAGTATAGTGATATACACCGGAACCGTCCTCATTTACCGTCAGATGCAAAGTTCCGCAGCCGGCCAGTGTAAATACTGCCAGCACCCAAAAGATGAGTAAACTCAACCCCTTTTTCATTGTTTTCCCCCGTTTCAGTTATTATTTAAATTTTCGCTTTTACAGGGAAACCTTCCTGTTGTAAAAAACGCGTTGCTGCCAGCCGCCTGGAAATCTCCCTTTGCCGGAAATTTACATCCGGCCGTTATTAAATACCCGTGAACTTCGATTGCAATGATAGACAATTGGGGACTGTTCCACAAAAAATGATGCTTTGATAAAAACCTCCTTAAATTTTTCAGCATATCAGGGTGCCGGTAGTGTTGTCAGATAAAGTCAGGTTAAGTGCATGTGGCGGTAAAAATGCCCCCAGCTCCGGAGTTACTTTTTCAAGTTGTTTTCTTCCGGGAAATTCGGATTCAATAATATATTTGAAACTAATTTTTGTTCGAATTGGTGAATCAGGGTGTCAAATTAATTATCACTTTTGGCTTATTTTTAATAGTAGGAATTTCCTTGTCTAAATCATATCAAATGGGAAATTGCACGTAAATCATCCTTAATGGATGGTTAGATATTCTCAAGGAAAGACATTTAATTCTACTAATTTGTGTCTGCTGTCACGGGTCTTGGCGAAGGGGAAGAGGCCGGAATTGAAGTCTCTGCCGGGAGGAATAATATTGCGGAAAGAAGAGAAGCGGGAGGAGTTTTAGAATTGCGGGCGGGAACAAACTTGCCTGAGTTTTCCAACAGAAAAATGATCATCTGAAGACGTCCTGATCTGACAACGAACTCCCGCAGAAAAACTCCAAAGTCCGTCAGATTTGGATAAACACAAAAAACACCGTTCCAGAGTTTTCCTGGAACGGTGTTTACAGCATTACTCAAACGAATTGCTTATTAAAAAAGTATCCTTTTTGCTAATAACTTTCCCGAAATAAGATTCGCATTTCACTCCAATTGCGTCCGCTATATCTGCTTCAATTGTAGCGGTCGCACTTTTCTTGGAGGGAAGGCTGAAGTCGTCGATATATATTGGACTGATTTCTTCTCTATCGATATCAACCAAATATAAGTCGATACTGAAATCTTCCCAATCTGCACCGGTTGAATTTGCAATTTTTATAGTATAGGTATTATTTGATTCCTTTTCCAGTGTTAAGTCGGTTAATATTTCATCAATATAAATTTCTAACCTGGCTTCTTTAATATCATAAGCATTGGAAGTTAATGGATAGTGATTTACTAATAATTTTAATGCATCTTTTCTTTTGTCTTCAGCGTCGAAGTAGTTTGTCTCGAATTTCTCTTGATTTGAATCAAGATATTCGGCAACGGCAACTTCTTTTTCTTTTACTGCTTTAATATATTCTGTTGCGATTTCTTGAAACAGGGGATCTTCAAAGTCCTTATCGAAGTATTTATAAAGGTTTGTTTCGAAGTGGGTTTCTTCTTCATAAAAAGTCGCAAGATCCATACTTTCCTCGGAGTCACTTTTTAGCCATTTATCTTTTTCTTCCAAGCTTTTTTCGACATCTTTGATAAATTGTTTTTGTAATGAAGTCAGATCGCTATCAGCAGAACAACCAATTAAACTAAATAATATGAAGACAAATGATAACGTTGTAAAAATTTTTCTCATGATGTAGCCTCCTGCAGCAGCGTCTGGTAAGTCTGAAGCTAGTTCAGGAACAGCGGATGCTGAATAATATGTTAATAAATGGATTATAAAATAAATCACATAACAGTATTATAAAACAAAACAAATTCCTTTTGGTCCCCAAAGTTTTCCATTGGGAGCAACCTGTTTTTGGTGAAAAGGGTAAACTTGCCTAAAATTTCCCGGAGTCCGGGTTTGAAAACATTGGATGGGAAAGCTTTTTCTTCCCTAAATTCCGGTTTTTCGAATACTAAGAAACTAAAAAAACAGGGACGTTTATCCCTGCTCTTTCAAATGCAAGCTGTGTTATATCAATAAAGGAAAAGATAGATGAACCAAAATCAATCAAATCGACTGCGATTGTTGGTCTGGGACACGGTTCCTGTCCCCCTGGACCTTTTCCAGGTGTTTGATGGTTGGTGTGAGGTTGGCGAAGAAGTATGCTTCGCGGAGTCTTCTTGCCGGGTCGCAGTTTCGCAAGTAGCCGGCGCTTCCGTTGTGGAGCATTGCCGCCTGGACAGCGTCGAGTGTTAAATAGGCTGTTTCGAGCCGGATTCCGGCAACTTCTTTCCAATCTGGTTTTTCGTATGAAAGCTGTGTTTGCAGTCTTTGCTTTAAGTTTTCCAGGGCAGATCGCAGCTCTTCAGGCTGTTTTTGTAAAAATTGATTGCAGCCATTTTGCCGTTGGCGTACTTTTTCCATAGATTCGATTGATGCCCCGATCACTCCGAAACCAATTGGGATTTGATAAATAACAAAAGCCGGCCGGATTTGTACGGCAAAATCAGCGGCCTTTTCAGACAAAACCCATTCAGAAGGAATAAATATATCATTAAATTGGCATGAGTATGTCGCACTTCCATTTGCCGCGAAAAATTCCGTTCTTTCTTTTGTTATTAATCCTTCCACGCCGAAAGGGATCATAGCCATGATTTCTTTTCCGTTTTCCGTCCGGGCAATCACTCCGAACCAGTGGCCTTGGCAAAGGTTTGAAACAGCAGGCAACACGCCGGAAAAAATATAGCCGCCTTTTGTTTGCCTGGCGTGAAGACGTAAATCCTCAAGACCTGCGTAATATTTCATCGGGTTCGAGAGCCCGGTGGCTCCGAGGATTTCTCCTGCTTCCATTAATGGCAATAGCTTGTTTTTTAATACCGAATTATCCGTTGAGCGCAAATATGTGAGCCCGGCAAGATGACACCAGACGCAAAAAGCTGTAGTCATGCAGACTTTTGCAGTTTCTTCAACGACAAATAATTCCTCATTCATACGTTCCCGCTGTGATTTTCCCGCCGAGGAAAATAAGCCTGCTTCGCCGAGTTTTTTCAGGTAGTTTTTTGCATAAAAGGCCTCGCTGTCCACTTTTCTTACATATGGAATCAGTTCCTTCTCAATGATTTTTTCAAGGTTTGACCTTGTTTCCAATGCAAGTTCCCCCATTTTACATTCCCCCGTTATGTTTTAATCCTTATTAATCCTAGTTATTTACTTGGTTTAGGGTCATTTTATTATGCTTAGTTGAAAAAATCAACCATATTTTATAAAAATTTGAAACAATTAAACTTCTTGAAATGCTTTAAGAACCTGTCCCCAAGTTTCCCTTGGGTTGTGTCCGCAATTTTGATTGGGGACTTTTTGATAGAAAATATTCGAGATTTCCTTTCAAAAAAAGACCATGGCCGGGGGTCTCTGTCCCCGTTCCATGATCTTGCAAACTCTAAAACTATTAGTCTGTAAGAATCTCCGTAATGTTGTCAATCGGTGTTTTGACGGCCTCGCGCGCCCGCTTAACCGCAGCCTCATCAGGTGCGTCATAGAAGCAGAGGCATTTTGTCAAGTCTTCGCAAACATACGTCCTTGAGAAGGTGACCTCCGGAACCTCCTGATAATGGACGGAGTTTTGCTTTTTGCGGGCTAAATAGTCGTCCATTGTCAAATGGTCCGGGATATTCCATTCCACCAGGTAATTAACGGCTTCGTTATTTTTCTTGACTTCCTCTAGGTCCTTGCCAACGAGGCGCACTTCTTTGACGAGTTGAACGGGAATGTCCTTTTCCCTTAAGGCGCCGGTTGCCGTGCTTTGCCCGTCAGCTTCCACAATGAAGAACGCCCGCGAGTAATCCTTTGATACCTGTAACTCGACTAGCGCGGCATTCTTTTTTTGTAATTCCCTCTGAAGCTCTTGCGTTTTCTGATGTAATTCCTCTTTCGTCGCAACAATTGAATTTAAAGACGATTCCACTAAATATAGTGCCATTTCTTCCCACCCCTAATTTTTTAATTTATGGTTATTTTATTCTACTAAGTTCAAAAAATCAACCCAATAACTTTTTTTATTTTGTGTGTTAAAATAAAGCCAAGAACGCTGGAGGGATTTTTATGAAATCGAGATACGATCTTCCATGTAATATCGCACAATCATTGAATATCATCGGCGACCGCTGGACGTTGCTGATCATTCATGAAATTTTTATCGGCCACACTTTGTTCAGTGAAATTAAAAACGGGCTGACAGGGATTTCTTCCAATTTGTTAGCGGACCGTTTGAAGTATCTGGAGGAAGAGGGGCTCATCCAATCGGAGCTTTACTCAAGACATCCGCCCCGCTACCGGTATACGCTGACAAAGAGCGGTGAGGATTTGGAGCATGTATTTAATGCCCTGATTTTGTGGGGCCATGACCATTTGGAAAAATGCTACAAAAAACTTATTGACCCGAAAACGGGTGCAGAGGTGGAAATCGGCTATTACAGAAAAGACACCGGCGAGCGGGTTGAAAAAGTTGAGCCCGTTCCGCTGGAGCACGGGGTGAACGAGAAGCAGTGAACAGTGAACTGTACATCGGGATTTTTACTGTATGCCGGCTTCTTGCCCCGCAAAATAACACAAGCTCATTGTGGTGCTAAACCATGATGAGCTTTTTTAGTTTTTGTCTGAACGATTTAACAAAATTTTATAAATTTTCCCTAAATACAGTTGAAAAAATGAACAAAGTATCATAAAATTACTTACATCTATAAAACATACTATTCATATCGGAATAAACAAAAATAAAAAGAGGTGCGGGGGATGGGAAAAGAGCAGTCAACAATCATCCGGATGAAAGGGGTAAGCAAGAGTTTTTCACAAACGCAGGTGCTTGCCGACATTACACTCGAAATCAAACGGGGGGAACTTGTCTCGATTTTGGGAGAAAGCGGATGCGGGAAAAGCACTCTTCTTAATATTATTGGCGGCTTCGAACGGGCTGACAGTGGTGAGGTTCTTTTGAACGGGCGTCCTGTCCAAGAACCGGTTCGCAGCTGTGTGATGCTTTTTCAAGATTATGGCCTTCTCCCGTGGCGGACTGTCCGGAAGAATATTGAACTCGGTTTGGAGGGCTTGAAGTTGTCCGCAGCAGAAAGGAAGGCCCGCACGGCCCATCTTTTGAAGCTTGTCGGCCTGGAGGGGAAGGAGGATCTTTTTCCTCATGAACTGTCCGGCGGGATGCAACAACGGGTCGGAATTGCGAGAGCTTTTGCAATGAACCCCGAAGTAATTCTCATGGATGAGCCGTTTGCGGCACTGGACACTTTCAACCGCTATTATTTGCAAAATGAGCTGTTAAGCATCCAGTCGCGGGAAAAAACGACTATCGTCATGGTTACCCATGATATTGACGAAGCGATTTATCTCTCGGACCGGGTGATTATTTTGCATCCGAATCCGGGGCGCATTCATAAAGAAATCCAAATTGAACTTCCGAAACCGCGCAGGCGGAGCGGCAGCGATTTTCAGCACTACCGGAATATAATTTTTAAAGAATTTCAATTTGACAGGGAAGAGCATTTTCTTGAGTTTCACATTTAGAAGGGGAGGGGACGATCGTGGTGGAAAGGCTGAAACAAGCGGCTATTGGCTTATTTTTTATAATAATAATTCTTGCATTAATCGGCTGCACGGCAGTCAGTTCCACAAGCAGTCCGGACGGAAAACGGGCGGTAAAAATCGGTTACTTGCCGATTACGCATGCCATGCCGTTGTTTGTGGAAAAAGAATTGGGGGGATACGAAAATTTTGATTTGGAACTCATTAAGTTCGGATCCTGGCCGGAGTTGATGGATGCCCTGAATACGGGAAGAATTGACGGGGCATCGGTGCTCATCACCCTGGCGATGAAAGCGAAGGATCAAGGAATAGACCTGAAGGCCGTCGCGCTGGGGCACCAGGATGGAAATGTCATCGTGACAGCAAAGGAGATTGGCAGCGTTGAAGATTTAAAGGGAAAAAGTTTTGCTATACCCCATAAATTTTCCACTCACAATATTCTCCTGTATCAGATGCTGAAGCAGCACGGCCTTGAATACAGCGATGTTCAAGTTGTTGAAATGCCTCCTGCCGAGATGCCGGCCGCATTATCGGAAGGGCGGATTTCCGGATATGTCGTGGCGGAGCCGTTTGGGGCTGTTTCAGTCGAAATGGAGAAGGGGAAGGTGCTTTTTCAGGACCGGGACATTTGGCGAAATTCCATTGACTGCGCTCTTGTTTTAAGAGGCGATTTTATTGAAAAAAATCGGCCAATAGCCGGAGAGTTGGTGAAGTATTACGTCAGAGCCGGCAAGGAGGCGCAGTTGAAGGACAGCCATGTATCGGAGATTGCGGCGAAATATATGAAAACGAATAAAAATGTCATGGATTTGTCACTGCAGTGGATTCATTATGATGATTTGCAAATATATGAAGAGGATTACGAGGAATTAAGAAAGAGTTTGATAGAAATGGGGTTGCAGGAGCATCCTCCTTCCTATGAGGATTTCGTTGATTCTTCGTTTATTGAAAAAGTGAAGTGATGCAGATGGTTAAGAGAAAACAAATATTTCAAGTTGTTGGCGGGTTTGTGATTTTGATTTCAGTGTGGCAGGGCATTATTGTTGCGGGAGACTATGAGGCAGCTCTGTTTCCCGGTCCGCTTCAAGTGTGGGAGGGCATTGTTGAGTTAATCCGGGACGGGACGCTGTTTACCCATTTTCAAGTTAGTTTGATGCGGTTTTTTGCCGGTTATGTTTCTGCTGTTATTGCAGCGGTTTTGTTAGGGTTGGTGCTGGGGAGGCTTCTGTTTTTGTGGGGGATTATTGACCCGATTGTCCAGGTGCTCCGGCCCGTGTCGCCGATTGCCTGGTCGCCGTTTATTGTTCTTTGGTTCGGCATCGGTGATATTCCGGCGATTGTTGTTATTTTTATTGCCGCTTTTTTCCCGGTGCTGCTGACAACGGTAGCTGCGGTGAGAAAAGTGGAGCCGGCTTACTTAAAGGTGGCGCGCAATTTTGAAATCAAGGGATTTGCTTTGCTGCGGAAAATCATTTTTCCGGCCGCATTTCCTTCGATTGCCAACGGGCTTCATATCGCTGTCGGAACGGCATGGATCTTCCTCGTTTCCGGCGAAATGATCGGCACCCAATCCGGACTGGGCTATCTAATTGTCGACGCCAGAAACTCCATGCGCCTCGATCTTGTCATGGCCGGCATCGTCATCATTGGCTTGACCGGACTCCTCCTCGACAAACTCGTCGGCATCCTCGAAACAAGGATTGCGCGGTACCGGGGAGCGCGGTAAAGGCAGAGTTTGCCAGGTGCCTGTCACCTGGTAAACAGTGGAAACAAATTTTTTCGCTCTCTGAGTTTTGACATAATGTACTGTATTGTTTGATTAGGAGGCAAAGGTAGTGTATTACACTCTTGAGTCAGACTCGCAGATATACTATGAAAATTATCCTGCCAATAATATGAAAAAGTGGAGAAAACAGTTTTCGGTTTCTCCACTTGCCAGTTCCATTCTTAAAAGAAAGCAACATGCAGATGTTAGATGCCTGTTGCTTTCAGTGAGTTGTGTTCGAATACTAAAATCCCGTTTTGGGAAGTTAAATCCGGAGACCTAAGGGACCCCGGGGCAGGCTGGGCAGTTGGCCTGCCTTCGGGACAGTATACCTGTCCCCAAGACCCGGCCATGACTGCCCGGCCGGTGTGGGTGTGGGACAACGATCCTGTCCCTCTGACCCAACGGTTTAGAGTGCTTTTTCGATTTGGCGGATCATTTCGGATACGGAGATGAGGCCGCCGCCGGAGAGGTACCAGTAGTTGGCATCCAGGTAGATGATGTTGCCGTTTTTGTAGGCGCTTGTGTTTTTGACAAGGGTTGTTTCAACGATTTGTTCTGCGGAAGATTGTCCGCCAACGACAGCACCTCTGTCAATTACGAACAGATATTCAGGGTTCTTTTCGGCAATAAACTCAGGTGAAATGTTTTGTCCGTGAGTGGACACTTCAAGATTTTCATCGGAAGGTTTCAGGCCGAATACATCATGGATTAGTCCGAATCTGGAGCCGGGACCGTATGCGCTGATGTTTCCTTCGTTAGCCAGGATAATGAGAGCTTTTCCGTCAGTTTCTCCGGCTTTCTTTTGCAGTGCGGCAATTCTGTTTTCGATGCTCTTAATTTCTTTGTTGATTTTGTCTTCTTTGTCGAAAATTTTGCCAAGCTTGTTCATGTTGTCTTTAAAAGAATCGATATAGTTTGCCGTATCCACGCCCATGAAAATGGTCGGGCCGAGTTTGGCAAATTCATCGTACAGATTCATTTGTCTGGAGGAAATAATGATTAAATCAGGATCGATTTCGGCGATTTTTTCGAAATCAGGTTCCTTCAGGCTGCCGACATTTTCATATTTGCTGTCTTTGTATTTTGACAGATATTCAGGAACAGATGCCTGTGGAAGCCCGGTGACTTCCACGCCTAACTTATCAAGGGAATCAAGGATTCCAAAGTCAAAAACAACAACTTTCTCAGGATTTACTTCAACCTCTGTTTCGCCTAATTGGTGAGAGATTTTCATTGTTTCAGTTTCTTTTGCCTTGTCATTATCTTTGTCTGCAGATTTGTCAGTTTCCTCTGAACCGCATCCGGCTGCAAATATTGCCAGTATGCCAATAATGAGAAATAAGAATAGTTTTTTCCGCATTTTTTTCACCTCAAGCCTTTTTTAATATGGAAGATGGCTGTGACAAGAAATTCATAACCCGGGCCCTGAGATATGTATTTCCTGGTTTTCACCATCTTTCGTTCATTTTACTGATAAAGAGAATCATTCTCAAAAACATTACAAAAAAATGTTCCTTATTCAATAAGGAAGAATTCATACTCTATCAACCACTTTTCGTAAAAAACTTCCATGAATTGCAGATGCACTCATGGTAAAAGTCTAAATATGGCAGGTTAGACATCATCTAATTGAGAATCATTCTCTATACACACAAAATGATAACGATTTTCATTATCACTGTCAACACCTGTTTTTCACTTTCACAGTCTTTTTACATTCTTTTCTAATCCTATCAGCCTATTGAATTTCTTATCGAAAATCCCCTTTTAACCGCGAAACCTGCCATCTGACGGCATCTCCGGAAAACCCCTTATAGTGTTAATGTCCCGGCCATATGGCCCCTTTTCCAAAAAAACCGGCCTTTTTTCTTATTTTAAAAAAGCAGCCAAACGCCGGCGGATTTGCGCGTATCCCATTATGCGGCGGTTTCCCCGGATATTCCTCAAACAACCATTTGTAAAATAAGTGTTTGTTGATATTATATTGGTATAGTATCAGAACTGGAGGAGGGGCTTTATTGTTTAAACTGATTGCGATTGATATTGATGGAACATTATTGAATGATAAACATGAAGTAACGCCGGAGGTACGTGAGGCCATTGAGGAAGCAAAAAAGAAGGGTGTTAAAATTGTTCTTTGCAGCGGCCGCGCGATCGGAGGGGTGAGAAGGTATATTAAAAAGTTGGGCCTCAATGGAGAGGATGATTTTGTCGCCGCTTTTAACGGCGGGATTGTGCAAAGAACTTCCAACGAGGAAGTTGTAGTAAAGAGAACGATGAGTTTTGAGGATATAAAGAAGCTTTATGAATTGAGCCGCGATTTTGGCGTGGCGATGAACGTTTTTGATGAATCAAAAATGTATACATTAAATAAGGAAATAAACAAATATACCGTTTTGGATGCCTATTTATTGCAAATAGACTTGGCTTACCGCACGCTGGAGGAACTTCCTGAGGATATGACATTTATTAAGGTTGTGTTTGTCGAAGAACCGGAGCCGCTTGGACGGGCGATTGACTCGATTCCCCGCGAATTTTGGGATACCTATGCAATGGTGAAAAGTGCTCCGTTTTATTTTGAGTTCCTTCATCCGGAAGCGAGCAAAGGGAATGCTGTCCGGAAAATTGCCGAAATGCTCGGCATTAAGCGGGAGGAAGTTATGTGCATCGGTGACAGCGGCAATGACCTCTCCATGATTCAGTATGCGGGCCTCGGCGTGGCGATGGAAAATGCCATGGATGTGCTGAAAGAGCATGCCGATTATATTACTCTCTCAAATAATGAATCCGGCGTCGCCCATGCGATTCGGAAGTTTGTTTTGTAATTTAGCACCGGTCGGGTTTTTGTGCGGGTTTGAATGAATGTTTTTTCTGTGGTACACGATTTACTATGGTACACAAATTTGACTCCGAAGATAAAAACGGTGCCTCTTTTCATTTTAATTGGACTTCTGCAGATCGATTGCGGGAGTCTTTTTCTGTGCGTTTATCGCTTGGGCCGGGCAGAGACAATTAGAACAAATCGTCAACTTATAGAGATTATAGAGAGGAAGTGTTCGCCGGAAAGGAGATTTTGGTAAAGCCGTCTCCTTTTGGGTATTACTGTAAATATAATCAAAAACTGCCCGGACATAGCAAAAATAAATATATCTGCTAAAATAGGATTTAACTGTCTTAAATATAAGGAGGAAATGTCCATGTCAAAATTGCCGAACTGTCCAAAATGTAATTCTGAGTATACATACGAGGATCGCGATCTGTTGGTTTGCCCGGAATGCGGCCATGAATGGGTGCCGGGAGCGGAAGCAGGGGCTGAAGATGGGGCAAAAGTTGTTGTGGATGCGCACGGAAACGTTCTCAACGACGGAGATACAGTAACAATAATTAAGGATCTCAAGGTCAAAGGAAGCTCTTCCGTCTTAAAGCAGGGAACAAAAGTCAAAAACATCCGCCTCGTTGAAGGCGACCACAACATCGATTGCAAAATCGACGGTTTTGGAGCAATGAAACTAAAGTCGGAGTTTGTGAAGAAAATATAAGGTGGTGACAGGCACCTGTCGAAAAATCTTGTTTCACAACGGGATGTTTCACACTCAAATGAAATCCCCGCCGATGTTTTTTGGCGGGGATTTCTGATTGTTTACACATGGACAGGGAAGGAGTTTCTCCCGGTATTATACAACCGGAATTTACTTATTGTTTGTTTAAGAGGTGCAGAAGTAAGTGATTTTCTCAGTTTATTCCAGAAACAAAAAAATGTCCGGAAGGTATACTGTTTTCTGTTTTTTCCTCATTGAAAGTTTCCTTAAAAAGAGATGCTTTTTTATTTAACCGCCCTGGCTCTCAGCATTTGAATATTAATATCATCCCTGCCCTTCAGGTGCAATTAATAATAATAGTTTTTCCTCACAACTTACTGTCTATTTAAATCTTAATTTTCCGAACCGCCTTCTGAAATTTTCCCGTAAGCTGCTCATTAATCCAAGTTAACAACGGCAAATTGCTTTTCTAAAAATATTTTTTATATATAGAAAGACTTAGAAGCGCTGTTTTATCATGAGTTCCAAACATAAAGACATTATATCAATATACTTCCAAAGGATTGACAGAGGGAATTTTATACAGTATTATGTACTTGTATATACAGGTTAAGACGGCTTTTAAAGGAGGGATAGTACATGAAAGTTGCAATTGGTTGTGATCCAAATGCTACTGAATTTAAGAAAGAATTAATTCCTTTTATAGAATCTTTAGGACATGAATGCGTGGATTACGGCAGTGATGACCCGATTTACGCCAACACAGCCATTAAATTAGCAACGGATGTAGTAAACAAAGTGTGCGAAAGAGGTATTTTGATTTGCGGCACCGGAATTGGTGTAACGATTGCGGCAAATAAAGTAGAGGGAGCTTATGCGGCATTAGTAACAAATATTTACCAGGCGCAACGTGCCCAATTAAGCAATAATGCCAATATCCTGACATTAGGAGCTCAGGTGACGGGAATTGAATTGGCCAAGTGCCTTGTAAAAGAATATTTGGGGCTCAATTTTGACCCGAACTCGCGATCAGCTCCCAAAATACAAAGAATAATAGAGTATGAAAAGGGAGGAAAATGATGTTAGACCTGAAAAGAAGTCCTGCGGCTGATATAAGAAAAATCGAGAAATTGAAAGCGATCTCAGCCCAATGCCGTAAAAACGTTCTGCGAATGGTTAGGGCCGGAGGACACGGTCATTTAGGCGGTGCATTTTCCTGTATCGATATCATTACTGCTCTCTATTATCATGCTATGAACGTGGATGCTGATCATCCGGAGATGGAAGACAGAGACAGGTTTATTTTATCTGCAGGGCATAAGTGCATGGCGCAGTATGCTGTTTTGGCTGAGAAAGGATTTTTCCCGAAAGAGATCTTGGATACTTACGGAAAATTGCACTCGAGAATTCCGGGTCATCCGGATATGCACAAACTGCCGGGGATTGAAGCCAATACCGGGGCGTTGGGACACGGGCTGTCCATTGCATGCGGCATGGCATTAGGCATAAAACAAGAGAAAAAAAGTTCAAGAGTTTTTGTTTTGCTGGGAGACGGGGAACTGGCTGAGGGCTCAAATTGGGAAGCCGCAGCTGTTGCGGCCCATTATCAATTGGATAACCTGATTGCTTTTGTCGATCATAATGGTCTCCAAATCAGCGGAAAAGTGAAAGACATTATGAACATGACTCCCATTGATGAACGTTTTAAGTCTTTCGGCTGGGCCGTTAAAAACATTGACGGCAATAATATGGAAGAAATCGTGTCGGTACTGGATTCACTGCCGGTGGAGCCGGGCAAACCGACCATGATTGTTGCTCATACAGTGAAGGCAAAAGGACTATCTTTCGGTGAAAATAAAGTCTCATATCATTTTTGGAGTCCTTCAGATGAAGAACTTGAAAAAGCAGAAAAAGAAATAGAAGAACGGCTTGAGCGCCAAAAAAATATCGCTGAAATGAGTGTAAGAGAATGGTAGGAGAATATTTGGATCCCAGAAAGGAGTTCGGAAAGGCAGTAACCGAAATTGCGGAAAACAACGACAAAATAGTTGTTATTTCTGCCGACAGTGGAAAAAGCTCAGGTTTTGGTGAATTTATGAAATTATATCCGGACAGATATTATGAAATAGGCATTATGGAGCAAGCAGCAGTCGGTGTTGCGTCAGGACTTGCAACTACAGGTAAAATTCCTGTTTTTTGTGCAATCGCTCCTTTTGTCACATTAAGACCCTATGAGATGTTTCGCAATGATATCGGATATATGAAACAAAATGCGAAAATTGTCGGACGGAATTGCGGATTTACTTATTCTGATTTAGGGGCGACGCATCATTCGCTTGAGGATTTTGCGATAACGAGAATGATCCCCGGTGTGACGGTATTGGCTCCGCAAGATCCGACAGAGATCAGGTCTGCCGTCAAAGCAATGATAGAACATGAAGGCCCCGTATACATGCGGATTGGAAATCCAAAAATACCCGTTTTGTTTGAAGAACGTCCGTTTGAAATCGGGAAAGGCCATGTTTTGGAAGACGGAACAGATGTAACTGTTATTTCTACCGGTTCCGTGACGCAGGCTGTTTTAAAAGCTGCAGACAGTTTGCGGAAACAAGGGATTAGTGTACAGGTGATCGGAATGCCAACTGTTTGGCCGATAGATAAAGAATTGGTCATTAGCGCGGCGAAGAAGACAGGAAAAATCGTTACCGTAGAGGAGCATTATTTGGATGGTGGACTTGGAACCATTGTATCTGAAGTATGCAGTTCTGAATATCCTGTTCCGGTAAAACGGCTGGGAGTTCCGAAGACATACGCAACTTCGGGAACATATGAAGAACTGTTGGCTTATTACGGTTTAGATGCTGAAGGAATTGAAAAATCCGTTAAGGAGTTTTTAAACAATATCCCGGAATAAGAATAATATTTTTACAGTTTTTTAATAATAAACCATTTTAAGTCTGTAGCTGAGGAGGAATAGAAATGATTTTTACTTTAAGAAGTCTTGGAGTACCTGCTGTCAGAGGCGAAGAAGGGTACGTTAACAGAGTTATTAATATGGAATTGACTCCGGATGAATACCGGATTTTAAAAGATTCCATTAAATACATTGGTGTAACGGACCAATTTAAAGATGTAATCAATACATTTAATACTCCTGAGGGAGAGACACCGGCGGGTTTTGAGAGAAAATTGGTCTTGGCAGAGGATGGAGTTTTACAAGTAGACCTCGCAAGAAATATTTCTTATGACAAAAACGGGGTCTTAAGACCCACAAAAGTGTTGTTTTCAGCTGATACTGCCAACCCGTATGAAGTGGCGCCCATTCGTTCACTTATTGCCAATTTAACTTGTAATCCCGGAATTATTTACGATTTATTTATTAATAATCCGAAAGCAAATG
>JANWJP010000148.1 GCA_025451895.1 Robertmurraya sp. | reverse complement strand
CCCTCCACTTGAAAACGGGCTTCCCATAGCCAGGGAAAAACCTCCGTTTCCATCTCCCAAATAAATCTCGACAGTATCTGATTCCCTGTTGACGATAGCAAGATCCAAGTTCCCGTCTCCGTCGAAATCCCCTGTAGTAATGGAATCCGGTACATCCCCTTGAACAGGAATAGTTGAAATATCAAAATCCGGACAAGCCATATTAACCACCTCTCGTTTATTGAAAATTGGTTTCAAAAGCATTAACAGCTTTATTTGTAACGGCTTTAAAAAATATATTTTCAGTTTGAAAATTGTTGTGAGGAAAGTTAAAGCTATAAACAAGTTAATAGGCAGGTCTGATAATGAGTGAAGGAAGTTATTGGAGCTTGGAGCATTTTTAGAAATTTATAAGTTTAGCGGTTGAATAATTTTTTTTAAAATCTTTTGTTAAAAAAACGGCAGGGATTTGCAAGGACTTGACTTTGGATGATCAAGCAGAAATGTTTCCGGATTCATCAACTGCTGGACATCTGATTGTTGTCTCTCCCGGAGGAAAGAAGGATCCGGATTCGGGCACACAAATTAGCTTAATATCACCCGAGCAATGGTCTTTTACAATAGGTGGTGAAAAATGAGCAACAGCACCATTCTTTCCGGGGTCATTATACTTTCCTTTACTGGAAAAAGCACTCTCCGGTGATTGAACAAATACTCCGTCTCCGTCTCCTGATTCAAATAAACTTCAACATTATTTGAATCAAAGTTTTCGGTCGCAATAAATTCATTTCCCCGTCATGAAAATCAGCCGGGACGATTCGAAACGGAGTAGAACCTTGATTGGAAACAGGGGATGATGAAGTAAATTCCTCCATTCCATCTTCAAAAAATATCAGTATGTTGTTACCGAGTGTGTTTGTAATAGCAAGGCCTATTTTTCCATCGCTATTAAAATCCTCTCAATGATGATTGATTGTGGTTCGGAACCTGCTGTAAATGGTTCATCGCCATCTCCCAAAAAACCGCAACAGTCGAATCAAATCAATTTAATACCGCAATATCCATGTTTCCATGTTATTAAAATCAGAAATTGTAATGAATACCGACTGTTCCCTTTGGAAAATGGAATTAATAAAATTCGTTGATGGCATAATTATCCATCCTATTGGACTCATCTTCCAATTGTTTTGGCAAAGCAATTGTATTTTGGAAGGACAAGTTCCAAAGTAACATCATGTTAAATATTTTGTAATTATGTATATGACCAAGGATAGATTACCGCTATGGGCAATGATGCAAGGATTTTAAAAAGTCATTTTAGACACAAACACAATAGATTTAAATGAATCTTTTTAACAAGGTTAAAAAAGCTGCACGATGATAAATTCCCTGGTGTGGAGTTTTAAGAACTCCTTTAAAATGAACAAGCTTTAAAGCCAATAAAGAAGCGGTAGTGTTTTTGTTGAATGGTCATGTTGATGGTGTTTTGTAAAAGAATGGCCATCTTTTTTTATCTGCCTGAAGGCTCTCTCTCCTGAGTGGTTCGAACGTTCGCTGTAATGGGTTCCGGTGTGGCTCTTTATTTTATATAAGGTAATACAAGGGGATATAGAAAAGCTCAGAAACAGCAAAATCATTTTTATAACGGTTTTAAACAAGAAAGGAAATATGGGCGTGGTTTTTGAAAAATCAAGACGGTTCATGCATTGGTTGAAGCGATTCTTGAGGAAAGGTTTCTTTTTGATGAAAAGGGAGTCGTTTTATCTGCATAGGCCGTTCATGAGGCCATTTTGCTGGTTTTCCGGAGTCGTTTTGTCCGCATAAGCTGTTCATGAGGCCATTTTGCTAGTTTTTTGGAGTCGTTTTGTCCTCATGAAGCGTTTAAGAAGACATTTTGGAATGGTTAGAGCCTGAAAATGTCCTCATGAGGCGTTTAAGGGGACATTTTGGATTGATTTGGGTCCGAAGATGTCCTCATGAGGCTGTTCATGAGGCCATTTTGCTGGTTTTTTGGAGTCGTTTTGTCCGCATAGGCCGTTCATGGAGACATTTTGAGGAAATTTCTTTGTCATTTTGTCCTCATAAACCGTTCATGAAGCCTTTTTGCCCCGTTTTCGCATCCATTTTGTCCTCATAAACCGTCCATGAAGCCATTTTGCCCCGTTTTCGCATCCATTTTGTTCACATAAACCGTTCATGAAGCTATTTGTACCTTTTTCATAGACATTTCTTTGTCCGTCCCCTTTTTGGGCTAATTTTGGATCACTTTTGACGTAATGTTCGTTCAGAAGGACAACCCCAAAATACAAAAAAAGGCTATAAGTTGAAAAATAAAATCATAAGTATAGAATGGCATTTTATAAAAGTTAAGGATGGGTGATTACATGGACGGGAAGTCATCTAGAGGTAAAAAGCCCCTTCAACAAAATGCTAAACAACAGCAGCTGGACCAGTTTCGGGTCCGGAATACGGATAAGCCGCTGACAACAAAGCAATCTGTCAAAGTATCCAATGACAGTGAAATTTTAAAGGCCGGGGAACGCGGACCGGGATTGCTTGAGGATTACTATTTTTTTGAAAAAATGTCCCATTTTGTCCGTGAAGAGATACCGGAAAGAATCGTTCATGCCAGGGGCTATGGAGCTCACGGGGAGTTTGTATGTTATCAGTCAATGAGACATGTGACGAAGGCGTGTTTTTTGCAGGAGCCGGGAATGGTAACGCCGGTCACCGTCCGCTTTTCCACAGTCCAGGGACCGAGGGGTTCCTATGATACGGCCAGGGACTTGCGTTGTAAGGGAGCGAAGTTTTATACAAGGGAAGGGAACTATGATCTGACAACTATTGCCATGCCTGTCTTAATTATTCAAGACCCAATGAAGTTCCCCGATGTGATTCATGCCTACCAAAATAAGCAGGATGAGGGGATTCCGACCGCCACAGGGGCCCATGACCGCTTTTGGGATTTTGTCGCCAATAATCCGGAGTCGCTTCATATGGTAACATGGGTGATGTCGGATCGGGGCATTTTGCGGAGTTACCGGATGATGGAATCATGGTCCATTAATACGTACTTATTTGTAAACGAGAGAGGGGTAGCCACCTTTGTCCGGTTTGTTTGGAAGCCTGTTCTCGGGGTTCACTCTCTCCTTCAGGATGAGGCGATAAAAATCGGCGGTCTTGACCCTGATTTTCATCGGAGGGATCTCCGCGAAGCGATTGATAAAGGATATTATCCCGAATATGAGCTGGGTGTCCAGTTAATCCCGATGGAAGATGAATTTAAATACGATTTTGATATCCTTGACCCGGCAAAATTTTGGCCGGAGGAGCTTATCCCCGTGCACATTGTCGGTAAATTAACTTTAAACAGAAACGTAGATAATGAGTTTGCGGAAATGGAGCAAATAGCTTTTAATCCGGCGAATGTTGTTCCGGGTATTGATTTTTCCAATGATCCTGTTTTGCAGGGGAGATTAATTGCTTACCGGGATACCCAGCAGCACCGTCTCGGCAGTCCAAATTACGATGAATTACCGGTGAACAGGCCCCTTTGCCCGTTTGCCAATAATACCCGGCGCGGTTTTATGCGTTACCGGATTGATGTGGATCAAATCAACTACCGCAATAATTCATTAGCCCATAATACGCCCTACACGACACCGCCTGAGGAAGGAGGCTATGCCCATTATCCCCAAAGGGTGTCCGGACATGTGATCCGGGGGCGGAGCGAGTCATTTAATGACTTTTTCTCGCAGGTCAGAATCTTTTGGAACAGTTTATCCCCTGTTGAAAAACAACATACGATTGAAGGGTTCAGTTATCAGCTCGGCAGGGTAAAAAGCCAGTCGGTCCGCCAGCAAAATGTCAATTTGCTCGTGAATGTCGATGAGGAACTGGCTGCGATTGTTGCAGAAAATATCGGGGTTGAACGGCCGAGCGGCACCCATGTCAATGTTTCGACCAGCTATCCTTCCCTGAGCCAGGAAAATACTCCCCGTTATGCAGCCACCCAAAAACTCGGCGTCCTCATTGCTGAGGGTTTTAACGGCCGGGAGGTAACGGGTGTCCTTAACTTTTTGCAGGAGAACGGCGTTTTTATAGAAGTGATTAGCGATAAACTCGGGGTTGTCACGGGAAGTGACGGAGCAAAAATCAAGGTTAATCAGACATTTATCACCTACAGTCCGTACCTGGTTGATTCTGTTTATGTTGTTGGCGGCAAAAGCAAGCATCAGGAAAGTTTCACACGTGAAGTATTTAAATTTGTCCACAAGGCCTATGAACAATTTAAACCGATCGGCGTTGCTTCAACAGGGCAATCCTTTATCCGGGCAACGGAACAGAACAATCTGGCCGGTGTTGTTTTTGCAGCCAATAATCCCAATTTCAGCAAGGACTTCCTTGCAGCCATTGCCCGGCAGCGTTTTTGGGATCGGACATAATGAGGCTGCCGACGAAAAAAACATACATGAGAACAGTGCGTATTTCTTTGTTGATAGTAAGTGGATATAAGCATGGTTCTTGCCCAGGATCATAAAACCTCCCGGCCAAACGGTTTCGGGAGGTTTTCTTGTGTAACCGGGTTGATCATATCCCCGGAAATAATGTCAGTGTTTTTGATATTTTCCCGGTTTACATTGGGGGAATTTTTACAAAGGAGGATAAAGTGTTTTTGCTGCTAAAGGAAATTGAAAACGAAATGTGAAAAAAAGGGATACAAGTGCAATTGTATGCCGTTTTCGCTCATGCTATGCTAGATATGGATCGAGCGCAAAGAGAGGGATTTCATGAGTATTTTTATCTTTGAGGATGATGTCTTTCAAGCCCAGCACTTGAAAAATTTGGTCGAGGAAATATGCGAAAAACATCAAATACCGTTTGATTTTATCGAGGTAACAAGGAAAGAGGAGCGGATTATTGAAAAAATTCCGCTGACAACGTATATTCCGATTTATTTGTTGGATATTGAAATTAAAAGTGAGGAATATAAAGGTTTTCAAGTGGCGCAGGAAATCCGCAAATATGATCCAAGCGGGTTGATTGTTTTTGTGACCACCCATTCCGAATTTGCACCGATTTCCTACCAATATATGGTCTCCGCACTAACATTTATTGATAAGAGTTTGCCTTACCATGAGCGGTACGAATTGTTTGAGAAATGCTTGCTCCGGTATGATGAACGCAACCGGGCAGACAGTCCGGCGGATGATTTTATTGTCAATACAGAATATACTTCACTTCGAATTCCCTTTCATTCCATTGAATATATTCAGACAGACGGCCCGCACCGTCTGGCATTAGTAACAGAGGAGCGCGTCATTTATTTTTACGGGACGTTAAAGGAAATGGAAATGGCAGATGGCCGGTTTCTCCGCTGCCATCAATCTTTCCTTGTTAATAAAGAGAAGCTGTCCTTTTATGAACCGAAGCAAAGAGCAGTATTTTTAAAAAGCGGCGCATCTGTACCGGTCTCCCGACGGCTGGTTTCCAAGGTTCGCCAAGCGTTAAAAGGTGAGTGAATATGATAATTATTGATCTGGCCGCATTCACTTTTATTGGAATCAGCCATATTTTGCTTTACCTTCAACTCATTCGTTATCCGCGCTTATCATTAAAATTGGTGATTCCTTTAGGGATTGCGTTTACGATTTTGTTGGTTATTGTTGTAACCGCAAGCGGCTATCCTGAGTTTAATATTATTTTGCTTATGTTTTTTCTGTTGAGTCTGGGCCTTTTGAAAAAAAATTTATCATTTTCGAAAAGCCTTTATTTCGCATTGTTCAGCATGGTTGCCATTACGTTGGTGAAAATGGTTTTGTTTGAACTGTTTATGGCTCTTTTTATAGTGTCGCCGTTTCATTTATACGTTTGGACAGGCAATGTGATTCATTTTATTGTTTCCGTCATAATTGCCTTCTTTGTTGTGATAAGCAGGCATCCCGTTCAAAAAATAACACAGGCTATCATCGACAGCCGCTTTCTTTATCGGCTCAGCTATTTCCTGTTAGCGGCGGGGCTTATGATTTTGTTTATTTTAACAGTGCCGGCTGCAAATCTATTGTCATTCTTTTATGAGGAATATGGAACGGCAAGCTATATCGCTGCTTACATCTTATTTTTTCTGCTCTTGATTATGATGCTTATCAGTTTTCATTTGACGAAGGAGCAAATGTTGGTGGAGCAACAAAAACGGTCAGACCGCGAACTGCTTGATTATGTGCAAAAGTTGGAGCGGATGCATGAGGATCTGGCCGCTTTTCGCCATGATTATATCAATATTTTATTGGCGCTGGATGAAGGAATCCGGACAAAAAATCTCGCACAAATTGAAAAGATTTATCACGATGTGGTCGCACCGACAGCGGAGCTGCTGAATAATCATGAACTGGATATTGTGAAGCTGTCCCGCATTGCCATCCCGGAAATTAAAAGTGTTCTGAGTGTTAAACTGGCGGCGGCCCAGCAACAGCAGGTCAAGGTTCTGGTTGACATCCCGGACAAAATTGAGAACATCCGGATGCCTGTGCTTGCGTTTATACGAATGATCTCCATTTTGCTGGATAATGCAGTGGAAGAGGCTGTCCGCAGCACGGAGAAAATGCTGCAGGTGGCTTTTTTTGAAACGGAGGATTGCCAGTATTTTGTCGTCCGGAACAGCTGTAAGGCGCAAACAGTCGACCTTCGGAAAATTTATGAGAAGCATTATTCGGAAAAAGAAGGAATGCGCGGTTACGGGTTGTTTTCATTAAAACGCTTAGTGGAAAAAATGAACCATGTCACGCTGGAAACCACCTTTGTCGCTCCGTATTTTACGCAAACGATTATGATAAAAAGGCAATGACTAAAAATCATTGCTTTTTTTTGTTTTCATTTGCAGATATCCGGCTATGCTATTCGTTGAGCGTTTGCGTTAAGGACTAAGAACGGTCAGGTTCGGGAGTCGGAGAAATCAACTTTAGGGTTTTGCAGCGGGTGTTTTTACCGAATTTTTTGATGAAACAAACTGTGCAAATGAGCAGTCCGCATGTTGGAGTATGATCTTTTGCAGTACAGGCATGATATTGTTCAACGCAGGTTTTGTCCCGGTTAGGGCAACTGGAGAACGGACCGGTGCAAATGGAGCGGAGAATATATTCCGGAGGTGTTTGCATTTTTGGCAAATGACCGATTATGTCGAAAAAACGACCGGAAAAGAAAAAACTGCATACTCCATTTTTATTCTTTTATAAAATTTTATTGAGGGGAAAAGATTATGTACGGGATTATATTGGCTTTGATTATAAGTATCGGAATACCGGTTTTTATGTTTATTTATGCTTGTTACAGGAAATTGTATATTCCTTTTCTGCTGGGTGTGTTGGCATTTGTTGTTTCCCAAGTGATGCTCCGGATTCCGTTATTGGAATATTTATCAGAACACAGTGCGGCATTTATCATGTTCTCTGTTACTAATCCTGTGTTATTTGTGATCATTCTCGGTCTTTCTGCAGGTGTATTTGAGGAACTTGCCCGTTTTGTTGCCATGCGGTTTTTTATGAAGCAGCGGGGCTGGATGGCCGGTTTTCTGTTTGGGGCAGGACATGGCGGAATTGAAGCTGTCATTTTTACCGGAATCAGTGCGGTAATGGCGCTGTTTTCGCCGGCCGCTCTTGCCCATTACGATATGTTTATTATCGGCGGAGTCGAACGTTTCTTTGCGATCATGCTCCATATTGGATTTTCGATTATTGTGCTGACAGGAGTTGTGCGAAGAAATTTATTATATGTTTTGCTCGCAATCCTGCTTCATGGATTCATCGATGCAATAGTGGGCATTATTCCCCTCCTTTTGCAGGGGGACAATGTTCTGATCGTTATTGAATTGACAGTGGCCATTTTTGCGATAGTTGTTTTCATGTTTAGTTTATGGATAAAAAGAAAGGGAGTGTTACAATGAGGAAAATTCTCGCAGTTGTTTTCAGCGCAGTGATGATGTTGGCACTTGCCGCTTGCGGAAACAAAGTTGATGATGCAACGGCAGAAAAGTATTCTTCAAAAGCGGAAGAAGTGATTCTTTTATTAAATGAAGGAAAGTATGAAGAAGTACACGCTATGTTTAACGATGAGATGGAGGCGGGATTATCGGCAGCGCAAATGGAAGAACTTACTCCAATCATTTCCGAATCCGGCAATTTCGAAAAGATTAGCAAATCATCTGTTGAAGAAAGAGACGGTTACTATGTAACTGTTTCTGTCGGAAAATACAGTAAGAAAAATCGTGTATTCACAATTTCATTTGATAAGAATGATGAGATTGCAGGCTTATATATTAAGTAAAGAATGCACCGGTTAGCCTTTTGGGATTTTTGTTAAATTTCCCCGTTGTATGGCCGAACCGGTTAGGCGGACTGCTTTTGGCTGCTTGAAGGAATGGTTGGTTTTTACGTTTACAGGCTCTTTTCACTGTTGTGGGAAGAGCTTTTTTATTTTTGTTTTCAAAGTCCGGCGTTTAGTCAATATCCTCCATCTTTCAGTACAGTAACATACGATATTTTTTGCATAAAACCCTCATTTTCAGCTATTTACATAAAGATATTTATAAATTATTATTATGTTAAGCGATATATCGTGAGGCATAATATCGTTTGACATAATAATTTTAACCAAAGGAAGGGTGGAAGGGATGGCTTATCATGGAGGGCCGATGACCGAAGCGATGTACTATGTGCTTCTGGCATTAATGCACCCGAATCACGGTTATCAGCTGATGCAGGCCATTGAGGAAGTTTCAAACGGACGGGTAAAAATGGGGCCGGGAACCCTTTACGGAGTTCTTTCGCGAATGCAAAAAGACGGCTTGATTTCATTAGCGAAAGATGACGGCAGAAGAAAAACGTATATCATCACGCCGGAGGGAGAACAAGCACTGAGGATGGAATACCGGCGATTAAAAGCAATGATCGAAGACGGAAGGATTCTGGAGGATGGTGAGAGGAATGAATAAAACGGTTCTAAAATTGCGCCCCGCAAGTTATTGGCGAATCGGTGAGCATGAAAGCTGGTTTTCTGACATGGCGGCGAACGGTCTTTATATTAAAAGAATGGGGTTGTATTTGGCGAAGTTCGTAAAAGGTGAGCCGCAACAAATGAGATACCGGATTGATGTAACTCCCAAGAAGAAAATGATGCAGGAACAAATCGATATGTATGCGGACTGCGGTTGGGATTATGTGACCAGTTACAATCAATTTCATGTATTTTCTTCGCTCGTTGAACGGAATGCGCCGGAGATTCACACCGATCCTGCCGAGCAAGCTTATACGCTGAAAGAGCTGGATAAAAAATTAAAGGCCAATGCCGCTATGACTGTAATTGCATTGATTTTAATTATCGGTATGCTGCTTGCCATTTGGTTTCTTGATCGGACACCTGTTTTGATGGCGGTTGAAGGCTCTGCAATACAACAAACAATTATTGCAATGCTTTTTATTTATCTCGCGTATCAATCATTTCAGGCGGCTATTTCCATTCGCGCATTAAGGAATAAACTCAGCGAAGGGAAGCCGGTTGACCACCATGCTCCTTGGAAAAAACATTTCCGCAGAAATAATGCAGTTACTGTATTATTTTTGATATATACTTTGCTAAGTCTGGCGTTTTTTGCCACACAGTTTATTAAAAAAGAGACAAAAACATTGCCGTCAGTAAGCGGTGATTTGCCGATTGTCCGGTTGGCAGATATTGAGCGGGACCCTGCTTTTGTCCGGGGAGCAAGTGAACATATGAGTGACGGGGTGGACTGGTCGAACCGTTATACATATCATTGGAGCCTGTTTGCGCCGGTACAATATGAAACAGATGAAAACGGGGTGATTCCGGGAAAACCGGCGGCGGACGGCAGCGGCGATTATTCACCGGAACTCAGTACGAAGGTTTTTCAATTAACTTTCCCGTTGATGGCGGATGAACTCCTTTCCGATTTAGTAAAATGGTATAACTATGATAATGATGAAGAAAGTTTTATTGAGATGAATCATCCGGAACTTGACCGGTTAATCGTCCATGAAACAAAGGAGTATAAAGAGGTATTCGCTTCAAAAGGAAAAGCGGTCATGTATGTCCGTTACTGCGGCAATGCAAGTTTTGATTTAATTATCGGGAAAATGGCTGAAAAGATGG
Source organism: Robertmurraya sp. (assembly GCA_025451895.1). Classification (GTDB taxonomy): domain Bacteria; phylum Bacillota; class Bacilli; order Bacillales; family Cytobacillaceae; genus CALKIU01. Next base: position 1,248 of record JANWJP010000148.1, on the reverse strand, counting down.
AATTGATATCAAAATAATCGTCTTTTTTAAAAACTTGTGCCGCGAAAATTTTTATCTGCAAAGTACCGGTAAGATGGAAAAGGATTATGAAAAGCTGTGGCGAAATCATAACAGTATTTAAACAAAAACACAGGGAATATGTTTCTTTTAGGAAAGATTAAAAAGGAACAGAAGGAAGGGAGAAAAGAACTTTGCTGCAACATAGAGATACTGCAACGACCATGCTTGCCGGTCTTCAATGGCTGAGTTTCTTGTTTGTCAATATCGTGGTCATTCCGTTGTCGATTGGGGAAGCCTATAATATGACCACGCTTGAGATAAGCGGGAATATGGCCCGCTCTTTTATTTTGACGGGCGCCGCATCGCTCATCCAGGCTCTGTTCGGTCATCGCCTGCCGTTGATGGAAGGGCAGACCGGTCTGTGGTGGGGCGTTATTTTAAGCATGGCAAATATCGGTTTAGCTTCCGGGCTGAGCCTTGCCGAGGTGGGCGGCAGTCTTTCCGTTGGAATCATGCTGGGCGGCGCCGCAGTGATTTTGTTTGGTTTGTTTGGTTTTCATAAGCTGCTTAATCAATTATTTACGCCGATTGTGATGGCTGTTTTATTGATGCTGCTGGCTGCACAACTGATTAATATTTTCTTTGCCGCCATGCTGGGGATTACAAGCACGGGAACGGTCCAGGTTCCGACGGCGCTCTTATCCGTTTTTCTTGTCGTGCTCGTATCTTTTTTGACGATTGCCGGCAGGGGGCTGTTGAGCAATTTTTCCATATTAATCGGGATTGTTACGGGCTGGATTTTGCATGTGATTTTCTTCGGGACAACCGCACAAATGACCGTTCCCCGTTTTCAGGATATCGGGGCTGTATTTGTATTAGGGGAGCCGGCTTTTGATGCGGGAATTATTATTGCCGGGGTTTGTGCGGCCCTTATTAATACTTCCAATTCGATTGCGACTTTCAGGGCGGCTGAGCCGTTGTTCGGCATCAAACTGCGCGACTGGGCTTACCGGAGGTCGTTTGTTTTTACCGGCTTTTTTACGGTGTTGTCCGGAATTTTTTCCGTTGTTCCGTATGGCCCGTATACTTCTTCGATCGGGTTTTTGCAGACGACGAGAATTTATACGCGGGCGCCGTTTATTATCGGCTCGATTTTGTTGATGCTGCTCGGGTTTGTGCCTCATCTGGCGAGCTTTTTTTCCATGCTGCCTCTCAGTGTGGGCAATGCGGTCCTTTTTGTAGCTTATT
>JANWJP010000147.1 GCA_025451895.1 Robertmurraya sp. | reverse complement strand
TTTTATCAACCGGACGGATGGATTCCGTTCCGTAAGCAAGAGCAGCTACTGCCTGGGCGCCGCCAACCTTATAAATTTCCTTGACACCGGCAATATCGGCGGCCGCCAATACAGCCGGCGGCAATTTGCCGTCTTTTCCCGGAGGTGATACCATTACAATCCGCTCCACGCCGGCAACCTTCGCCGGAACAACGTTCATGAGCACGGAAGAAGGATACGCGGCTTTTCCGCCCGGAACGTAAACACCGACAGAATCAAGGGGCGTAACTTTTTGTCCAAGAATCGTTCCGTTTGCCTCCGTTGTAATCCAGGAATTTTGCAGTTGCTTTTCATGGAAGCGGCGGATATTATCGGCTGCTTCGCGAATAATGCCGACAATTTCTTCATCAAGCTGTCCATAAGCTTCGGCGATTTCCTCCTCTGTTACGGCAAAGCTGTCGAGCGCAGCACCGTCAAAACGCTCTGTTAACTCACGGAGGGCCTTGTCCCCCTCTTTTTTCACCTGATTAATAATGGCCTTAACAGCACGAAGCTGTTCCTCTGTTCCGCCGTCAACGGTTCTTTTAATAGAAAGCTCCGGAGTAACCTTTTCGATTTTCACCATGACCATTCCTTTCTTAACCTTGCGTATCAAAAACGGGTTCCTTATCAATGACCTTGTTGAGACGACTGACAATATCGCTGATTCGGATATCCTTCATCCGGTAGCTGACCGGGTTGGCAATCAGCCGTGATGTGATGTCTACAATTTTTTCATATTCTACAAGACCGTTTTCCTGCAATGTCCGTCCCGTTGAAACAATATCAACGATCCGGTCGCTTAAGCCGATAATCGGAGCCAGTTCGATGGAACCGTTCAATTTGATGATTTCCACCTGCTCCCCCTGCTCACGAAAATAAGCCGCAGTCACCTTGGGATATTTTGTCGCAATTTTCGGAGCCACATCACTCATTTTCGTATTGGGAAGCCCGGCCACTGATAACCGGCATTTACTGATTTTCAAATCCAACAGTTCATAAACATCCCGTTCTTCTTCAAGCATAACATCTTTGCCGGCAATGCCGATATCGGCAACCCCGTGCTCCACATAGGTGGGCACGTCCATCGGCTTGGCCAGAATAAACCGGAAATTTTCCTGCGGCACATCAATAATCAGCTTGCGCGAATCTGCAAACTCAGGCGGCAGCTTGTATCCGGCCCGGCGAAGGAGTTCAGCCGCTTCATCAAAAATCCGCCCCTTCGGCATGGCAATTGTCAAAAAGTCATTCATTCTCCAGACCCCTTTCCAGCTTTTCCGATCAACAAAATCACATCATCAAACTGTTCCGAGAACAAGTCAATATTCTTCACACCGTTAATATCCTGAAGCACAATTCTCTCTCCGTTCGCCCGTTTCTCCTTCGCAAGCCCGATCGCTTCTTTCCGCCTCTCTTCACTGAATAAAATACAGGTGACAGGCACCTCTTTTTCGAAGATGCCGGTTGCCTCCGCCAAACGGTCGAGCCTTAGGGCAAAGCCGGTTGCTCCGGAGTTCTTGCCGAATTTTTTCAACAGGAGGTCGTATCTTCCGCCATTCCCGATCGGAAAGCCGACTTGGTTTGCATAGACTTCAAACAAGATTCCTGTGTAATAGCACATATGGCTGATTAACGTTAAATCGAACTTAATTTTTGCCTGCTCTCCATAATCATTCATAATTTGCCAAAGCTGTCTGAGCTGGGCAATATCTTCTTTTCCCTGGCCGTTTTCAATCAGGGAGGCTGCTTTTTCCAGTACTTCTTCTCCGCCTCTCAGGTCAAGAAAATCAAGCAGTCTTTGTTTATCGATGGAAGACAGGCTGAGACTTTTCACATGCTCCCGGTATCCGACATAGTTCTTTTCATAGAGGAATTTTTTCAAGGCATCGGCCCGCTCTTCTGTTCCGAGTATTTGCAGGAAAAGCTCCTGGACAAAGCCGATATGGCCAATTGAAATCTGAAAATGATCCAGTCCGGCTGCATACAAAGAGGAAATCATCAGGGCGATCACTTCGCCGTCGGCACTGATAGTTTCATCAGAAATACATTCGATGCCGATTTGCTCAAATTCGGCCGGACGTCCGCCTTCCCGCTGCTGCGCCCGATACACGTTAGCGGAATACGCAAGGCGGAGCGGGAGTTCGTCCACCAACAGCTTGGATGCGGCCACGCGGGCAATCGGAGCTGTCATATCGGGACGGAGGACAAGGGTGTGTCCCTGCTGGTCGAGAAGCTTGAACAACTGCCGGTCAAGGATCGCCGAGGCCGCACCGACAGTTTCATAATATTCTAAAGCGGGGGTCTCAATAAATTGATATCCCCAGCGCTGCATCTCTTCTTCAATGGCAGTGCGAAGACGCTTCTTTGTTTCATACAAATCAGGGAGGGTATCCCTCATTCCCAACGGCTTTTCAAACATAAATAAACGACTCAATCTTATTCCCACCTTCTAATTTAAGCTTAACAAACAGTTAAGCAGTGATAGTTGTTTACGGCAAACTATTTAATGCTATATTTATAATCTTTTAATTTTGAATTAAATATTTTTAACGAATTTTATTTGTTGTTCGATTGGTTTCTGTTTTCAGGGTTTTGTTGTTTCTTTTGGAATGTTTTTGGTTGTTTTGATTATGTGGTTTGTTTGGGAATCCTTTAGTTCGCTAATATGGTAGCAAACTAAAAAGAAGTTATTATGTAGTTTACTCCTCCTCCGGAGCTCCGTCAACATAATTACTCTAAAAAAGCAAATTAGTTTTCCTGAAATGTTCTCTGTGTCCCTTATTATAAACGATTTCGCCGTTCTCTAAAGTGTTGGAATAGAAAAATTAATAATAATCTAAAAATATTTTTCAGAGAGAGTTTGATACTTTGTGTTTGGCTCTGGAGTTGAAGAGTAAATGGAGGAGGGTTTTATTTAATAGGAGGCGGAGCAAAGTTGCCGGTTATAGGGCCTTTTGGGGCGGGGAAGCCGGGGGATAACAAAAATGGGGGGTAACTTGAATTTTTGAAGCCATTTCGTGTGCCCATCGACCTCCAAAATGAGATTCAATTTACCGGTTTGAAGACTGTTCCAGGTAAGGATCCGCATAAACGGGAGCCAATCTGCCTGTTGGGGGGACCGCGTTCCAGCAATGAAACTGTAAGAATTTGAACCTAACTTAAACTTTTGGAGTCCATTCCAACTATTCATCATCCATTTAAATAGGATAAGATTCAATTTGCCGGTTTGGGACCGTTCCGGGCAGGGAACAACAAAATCAGAGATTACTTTTCCGATCCGGAACCCGTTTGCTCCCCACCACCGCATTTCAGGATCTGCTTTTCCTATCCAGTGCCCAGTTGTCCCTGCACCACCACACTTCAGGCTCTTCTTTTCCACTCCGTAAAACTGCATAAACCAATCCCAGCAACACCGGCATGCAAGTTCAACAACAGTTCCGCCCTGCACAACCGCACCGGCCTTACATTCTTCGTCCGCAACAATAAAAAAACTCCATTAATAAAAATTAATGAAGTTACTGACTATCTAATTTTGCCTGCACTGCAAATGCAATACCAAGGGGAAGCAAAACAGACACACAAAGATTGAATGGCAGCAAGGAAAGAAGCAATAACCGGCAAGCACATAGCACATTATAATCTTTCCCGACTTATCCGATACGGCTGTCGCAAACAGGAAGGGCATCGCCACAACTTTAAAAAACTTCCCCGGCTTCTTTCTCTTCCCTTCCGCTCCATCCACAACCAACTCCAGGCATTCACCCGTCTTTAATCTGTCTTCCCGCTCATACGGCCGTTTCCGTATATCGGGTCATCGGCCCATCTTTCCTCTAACTCTTCCTTAGTATAAATAATCCGCATGGGATTTCCGCCGACAAATGCGCCGGCCGGAACATCTTTATGTACAAGAGTGCCTGCCGAAACGATGGCCCCGTCGCCAATCGTCACTCCGGGCAAAATGGTGGTATTGGCGCCAATCATCACCTCGTCGCCGATATGGACTTCACCGAGACGGTATTCCTTAATCAAATATTCGTGGGCAAGGATCGTCGTATTATAACCGATAACCGAATTCCGGCCCACATGAATTTTTTCCGGAAACATCACATCCGGCATCACCATCAAGGCAAAAGAAGTCTTTTCCCCGACTTTCATTTTCAAAAATTTCCGGTACAGCCAATTTTTTAAACTCAAAAATGGGGTGTAGCGGGCACATTGAATGACAATGAAATTTTTGACCACCTTCCAAAAAGAAACGGTCTTATAAACATGCCAAAGCGAATTGGCCCCTTCAACCGGATAGCGGGTTGTCCTTCTCCTTCTCATCCCGTTTCCACTCCAACAATCGGGAGAAGATCTTCAATTTTCTCCAGCATATAGTCCGGACCGTACTCCAGGAGGAAATCTTTCCCCTTTATCGCCCACGCAACTCCGGCCGTTTTTGTCCCGGCATTTTTTCCGGCTAAAATATCATGATAATTATCGCCGACCATAATTGCTTCTTCCGGCTTGGAGCCGAGTTGTTCAAGGGCCTTCAAGATCGGCTGGGGATCCGGCTTCGGCTTTGTTGTATGGTCAAGGGCAACGACCGTATCAAAAAAGGGCTCCAGCCGGCAAAGTTTCAGTCCCTTCTTAGCCGTGTATAAAATTTTGGCCGTGACAATTCCCAGCTTAAAGCCTTTTTCATGGAGCGTTTTGATCGTTTCATAGACGCCGGGGAATTCCCTTGTGTAATAGTCGTGTTGGGTATTGTTAAAATCCCGGTAAACCCTAATCATTTCTTCGGTCTTTTCTTTATTGATGGAACCGAATGTCTGGTCTAATGTCGGACCGATAAACGGCAGAACGTCCTCCCGTCCGTATTTGTTTGGGTAGTAGCGGTCAAGGGTGTGCAAAAAAGACTGGATAATCAATTCATTCGTATCAATTAACGTTCCGTCTAAATCAAATAATATCGTCGTTATATTATTGTTCATACGTCGCTCCCTTTCTTCTCACATATTCTGATCGATTCCAGACAAACGAAACGGAAATGGTTATAAAAATAGCCAATGCCAAGCGGATAATCAGCAAATAAATTACCGGGATTCCGAGCGGGGCAAAGATGAGGGTGTCCTCAACAACGGCATGGCAAGTGGCGAGAAAAATAACGGCCAGCGTCGCATCTCTCCGGCTTACCCCGTCTTCCTTTACCGCCTGAATCATCACACCGGCGCCGTATGCAAGACCAAACAGCAGACCGGCCGCCAAAGTGACGGAAGTATTTTCTCTCATTCCCAAACTCCGGGTCACAGGAGCCATCCACTTAGAAAAAAGATCAAACCATTTCAAATCCTTCAAAATTTGAATTCCAATCATAAGAGGAATAACAATGATTGCCAATTGTAAGACTCCAAGTCCCGCAGTGGCCAGGGCATCGAGGCTAATCTCCCAAATTCCCGTCAAGGCTTCCTCTTTTGGAGGGATTAAGCCGTATTGCGCTTTCTGTGTTCCTCCCTGCCATAAAAGATTAATAAGCACTCCGGAGAGAACGGCTAGCCCGATTCTGACAGCAAGAATCAGCCACATCCGCACACCGACCTTGACGACCACGCTTGATTCCACAAAAAGATTATGTGAAAAAGACAGCATCATCGCGATGATGAATACTTCCTTAACAGTAAGTTCCAAGGTCAGAATGGCGCCAATTCCGGCATACAAATTTAAAAAATTCCCTAACACAAGAGGAATCGCCGCTTCTCCCGGCAACCCGAAAATTTTCATGAACGGAGTCACAAAATCCGTAATCCAATTCAGTACCGGAGTATGAGAAAGAAGGGCGACTATTAAGGTGACGGGAAAGATGATTTTTCCAAGCGACCACGTAGTCTGCAGTCCTGACTTCAAACCCTTTTTTAATGTAAGTGTCCACATGATGTTCGTCTCCTTTTACAAAAAGGTTGCGCCGCCGTCTGCCATGTTCTCAGGCAGAGCGGTCATACTGTTTAATACGGGGAAGGGACCCCCCTCCCCTTACAATTTCTTGCTTTTTCCGGTTCCTTTTTTCTTTCCGGCCGCCTGCTTTCCTTTATTCGGGCCCCGATCCAAATAACGCACGTTCGCCAGGCCGGTTTTCCGTCTATAAAAAAGAATGACAAGAGCTCCAACAATAAGGGCGATGGATAGTGTTTGCGCCTGCCTCAAAGATTCCGTCAGCATCAGGCTGTCGGTCCGCATTCCTTCAATAAAAAAGCGGCCGACCGAATACCAGATCACATAAGTTAAAAACATTTCCCCTCTGCGCAAGTTCACTCTTCGCAACAAAATAAGAAGAATA
>JANWJP010000146.1 GCA_025451895.1 Robertmurraya sp. | reverse complement strand
GCCCGCCCCCCAGGCAACAAACATCCAAATATCCTCACTTCCCTGTTCAAAACTGCCTCCCCCCATGATATACCCCGAAAACCTCAAGCCTTACCGCAAACTACACCTCAAGTCTTAAATAAAAATAAAACCCGGGCTCGTTATGAAATTTCACATTTACAGGTAAGATGAAATCAGAAAGGAGGAATCACCGTTTATGAAAAAAATAGGATTACTGGCCATTGGGGTGATTGCGGCTCTTGTTTTATTTTCCAATCTCATGCCGATGGTGAGTCTGGCAGTAAGCGTAGTTGTTTTATATTTTGTGTTTAAAGAATTTTTAAAGACCGATTCTACAGCTTGGAAAATAATCCTGGGGATTTTCGGTTTCTTCCTGCTGTTAACTGCAGTTGCCAATATTCCCGCTGTTTTAGGACTGGTTGCCATCTATGTTCTCTACCTTGTTTATAAGAAGTGGAAGGAGATGAAGGCGACTCAGGTATATGAAAAGGATGACCCTTTTCAAAACTTTGAAAAACAGTGGCAGGAGTTAAATAAATACAAGATTTAAAATCACAGTACGCGGTAACAACACTTAAAAAAACATAAAGGAGAGGAAAATCATGGCGAATTTGTTTACCCGCATCAAAAATATTATTGTCGCTGATTTAAATGAAGTCTTAGAAAAGAAGGAGCAAAAGAATCCGATTGGCTTATTGAATGAATATCTTCGCCAGTGTGAACAGGAAGCGGAGAAAGTACGCAAGCTTTTGGAGAGACAATATACATTAAAAAGAGAATTTGCCAAGGAATATGCTGAAGCACTCGCTATGGCTGAAAAAAGACAACATCAGGCAGAAGTTGCGGCAAAAGCAGGAGAGAATGATCTGGAACAGTTTGCTTTAGAGGAAGCTGCACATTATACGGACCGCGCAAACCGTCTGAAAGAAGGACTGGCCAAAGCAGAAGAAGAACTCACCGCTCTCGAAAAGAAATATGATGAAATGAAGCATAGGGTGAAGGATATGAAAATCCGCCGAATGGAATTGATGGGGCGGGAAAACGCAACGAGAGCCCGTTATCACATGAATAAAATACTTGATAATGATAATTACTCGGGTGAGTCTTATTCCAGATTTAAAGAAATAGAAACATATTTGGAAAATCTTGAGGGAAAAATTAATCAATCCTATTATCGCAGCACCATTGATGCACGGGTTGCCCAATTGGAAAAGAAACTCGATAAAGAAGCGTAATTCAGGGAATGGCAGAAAGAACTTCATTTTTTCACAGTATGTCACCGGGAAAAGCTTACAATCATCAAAAAAAATGATATTCTAGAATTGGCGCAGACATCTGCGCCTGTTGCTCATATTTAAATGTCTGCCGGCAGAGTGCAGGTCTTCAATTTTGGAAGAAGGACTCCGTAAACGGTCTTATTGCCGTTTCCTGATGATCTGCCGGTTTTTATTACTTATTAAGAAATGTGTCATCAGCAAAATGATTGTCATAAGAGTGAGTGAAATCTGCTGCAAGGGGAGAGGAGGATAACTGATGGCCTTTAAAAGAAAAAATGACTATGTGAATTTTGCCATATTGCTATCGACCATTTTTCTTATCATCGAAGTGATCTTTTTTAACAGCGGGGTCATTTTCTCCCTTCTTGTGGCAGGAGGATTGGTTTATTTTGGGCGGAAAGAGATGCCGACTCTGTTTGGGAAACTTCTCTTTTGGGCGGGAATTATTTTCCTTGGCATCAGTGTAATGAATATGATGACCGTCAAATTTTTTCTCCTGGCAGTCCTTATATATTTGCTTATTGAATATTATCATTCGAAAAAAAGTCCCAATCGTATTGTCCCTGAATTAAAAGAGCCAGATTCGGAACGGTCAGGACAGGAACCATTGGTTAGAAAAAAGCCGCTCCTTGAAAATGTTTTTTTTGGCGAAAAGAGAACGCCGGAACATGTTTATGAGTGGAATGATGTAAATATCCAAACAGGAATTGGCGATACAGTCATTGATTTAAGCTACACGATGCTTCCGCGGGGGGAAACGATAATTTTTATCCGCAAATTGATTGGAAACGTTCAAGTTCTTGTTCCATATGATGTGGAAGTAAGTGTGAACCACTCTGTAATTACAGGGAAAGCCGTTATTCTTGAAAATGAAGAGGAAAGGGTCTTTAATCAAACGATCATCGCTCATACAGAAGGCTATGAAAAGGCGGAACAAAAGATAAAAATCATCACCTCTTTTCTGATTGGGGATTTAGAGGTGAAACGGACATGAGCGTTATTCAGCGGCAACTCCTTTGGGGAATTGTTACCAGTATGATCGTTTTTATATTTGTGACCATTTCCTTTGTGTTGGTATTTCCCGTAGCAAGTTGGTATGATTTATGGTCAAGGGAATTAATGGATATTCCGTTTATCTTATTTGTTACGAGCATCAGTCTTGTAACGGGCATTTTTTCCGGATTTGTTTCCGGCTTTTATTTGCGGAAACAATTTCAATCGATTGATGAACTCTTGCATGAGGTCGAAGAAGGCAGAAATATAGAAAAGAAGAGTAATGGAGCATCTGAGGACATGCAATCAATACGTCAGCGGGTGGTCCGTATTCAAAAGCAGATGAATGAGCAGGCTATGCTTGCCCAAAGACTTGCTAATGAAATGGCGGAAACCAGGGAAGAACAAGTGCAGAAGATTATTTCTGAGGAGAGAAACCGTCTGGCAAGGGAGCTTCACGATTCCGTAAGCCAGCAGCTTTTTGCCGCATCAATGATGATGTCAGCCATTAATGAATCGAGAGCGGCCGAAGATGAAAGCTGGGAAGCAAAGCAGTTGAAATTGGTGGAGAGCATGATTCAGCAGTCGCAGTTGGAGATGAGGGCGCTTCTCCTTCATTTACGGCCGATTGCATTAAAAGGAAAATCTCTTCAGGAGGGAATAGAAGAACTGCTGGATGAGCTGTCGCAAAAGGTAGCCATGAAGATAAAACGGAAGATTGAAAACTTTCCCCTTGATAAAGGAGTGGAGGATCACCTTTTCCGGATTTTGCAGGAGTCTGTTTCCAACACGTTAAGACATTCAAGGGCTGACGAGTTGGAGGTTCTTTTAATCCGCAGGGACGGATTTGTGATCCTGAGGGTTGAAGACGATGGAGTCGGTTTTGATGTGGAAGAATCAAAAGCCGGTTCGTACGGAATTCAAAATATGTATGAAAGGGCAGTGGAAATTGGCGGAACATTAAAGATTGTCAGCGTGAAAAACAAAGGTACCCGTCTCGAGGTGAAAGTGCCCATTCGAATGGAGGGTGATAGCAATGATTAGAGTGTTGTTGGTTGATGACCACGAAATGGTGAGGATTGGGGTTTCCTCCTATTTATCAGCGCAACCGGATATTGAAGTGGCCGGAGAGGCTGATAACGGGAAAAAGGCTGTGGAAATGGCTTTAGAACTGCGGCCTGATATTATCTTAATGGATTTAGTCATGGAGGAAATGGACGGGATCGAAGCAACAAGGAGAATCATTGAAAAATGGCCCGAAGCAAAAATTATCATCGTTACAAGCTTTTTGGATGATGACAAGGTTTATCCGGCACTTGAAGCCGGAGCAACAAGCTATATGCTGAAAACCTCCAAGGCGAGCGAAATTGCTGAAGCGATCCGCTCCACGTATAAAGGGCAATCGGTGCTGGAGCCGGAGGTTACGGGAAAAATGATGACAAGGATGCGCAGGAATGCGACTGAAGAACTTCACGAACAGCTGACTTCCCGGGAGATGGAAATCCTTCTTCTTATGGCTGAAGGAAAATCAAATCAAGAAATTGCTGATGAACTGTTTATTGCTTTAAAAACGGTTAAGACCCATGTCAGCAATATTCTCAGCAAACTGCAGGTTCAGGACCGGACGCAGGCTGTCATTTATGCCTTTAAACACTCCCTTGTAAAATAAGGCTGGTAACGTCTGTCCGGCCTTTGACATACATATATTTCATTCACCATCACGCCTCTCTCGCGGGCGTCTTTTTTTTACGTTGTTTTAATGAAAAAAGAGGACTGGTCCCTCAAGTAACAGGACGGCCACTGAAACGGCTGAATGCCGGCTGCTCTGTCCGAAGAATTTTCCGGATAAGTGAAACTCTGATTCGGAAAAGCCCTGTAAAGAAGTGAAGCTTACTGATTAAAGCAGCTTTTTTAATCTGGTTAGCAATATTCTCCGGACTTGTCTCATAAATATGAAAGAAGACTTGTTTTGTTAGGAGAGTACATATGACTACATTTTTGAAGGGATCATTGCTGCTGATTGTTGCTTCTTTTCTGGGTGAATGTGTTGAATTTTTAATGAACATGGTGTTGGCAAGTGAACTCGGAGAAAGGGGCCTTGGTTTGTATATGTCTATTTTGCCGACGGTTTTCCTGATAGTGCTGTTGGCGAGTTTTGAATTGCCCATTTCTTTATCAAAATTTATCGCTGAAAGGGATCTTCAATACCACAGAAGTATGCTGCAATATACAATCCGTCTGACAGTTATCATCACAATTTTTTTCTTATTGCTCTTGTCGATAGTATTGCCGCTTCTTCCGGTATTTGATGATTATCATCCGTTATTTAAGTGGCTGATTATTGTTCTCGTGCCGCTGATTTCTTTTTCATCTGTTGCCAGAGGGTATTTTATGGGGAAACAACAAATGGGGAAAATTGCAGCGGCGAATTTCTTCCGGAAATTTGTCCAGCTCGGGTTGCTTGTATTTCTTTTTCAACTGTTTGAATTTGACTCGGATACTTCAATTCTGATTGCATTTTTTGCTTTTGTCGGCAGTGAAATTGTAATTACTTTTTACTTGCTGCATATGTTTTATGTTCAATTTCAGCAATTAAAGCGGAAACCTTATAAAAGGCTTGGAAACAGCACGCTGCGCAAAAGTCTTCTCTCGGTTTCAATTCCAACGACGAGCATCCGGATTTTTGACTCTTTGACTCATGCTATTCAGCCATTCCTGATTAAAGCAGCTCTTGTAAAGTCAGGATTGAGTGTTGCCGCTGCGACCGAAATGTTTGGTCTTCTTGCAGGTGTCGCGATGACGATTGGCTTTTTTCCGGCATTTATTGCCCACTCTTTGCTCGTGGTGCTGATTCCGACAGTTTCGCAGTTGAATGCTGAACAGAACATGGAAAGATTGCGGAGTCTTCTTAAAAAAGTAGTCGGGTTTACCTTTTTATACGGCATTCCGGCCTCATTTGTTTTCTATTTTTACGGGGAGCCGTTGACGGAATTATTTTTGCAATCAGATACGGCAACGAGATATCTTCAAATCTTGATTCCCTACTTTTTATTACATTTCTTTTTAATACCGCTGCAGGCTTATTTAATTGGGATGGGTCTGTTGAAGGATGCCTTTATTCACAATATATGGGGAACGGCAGTCTCTTTTCTGCTCATTTATCTTCTTGGGTCTTTTAGTGAACTGCAAATGGACGGGGTTATTATTGGAATGAATACGGGAACGATGTTAATTTGTTTGATGCATTATGTCACAGTTTGCAAAAAAATAGGTATTTCTTCTCTGTCACTAAGGCCGTTAGCGGATTCCCGCTATTTTTGAAAAAGGGGAAAAAATTCACATAAAGAAAAAGTTTCTCCGGTATTAAGGGTCTTTAGACTCTTCTTTTTTCCGTAATTAACATATAATTGATTCTGATGTTCTATAAAAATGCGGTAAAATTTATATGACTTTTGTCGTTAAACAGCCGGTCTGTTTGTGCAGTTGTCAAAATTATCTGCAAAAATATGTTACAATGAACAGCGAGAATATTTGACAGGAGTGGTACTATTGAAAGTAAAATTCATGACATCTATCGATCAAGTTAATCAACTTTCAGCAGAAGAAAAAGAAAAAATTAAGTCCATCACAGACCGGTATATTTTCCGTGCAAATGATTATTATTTAAGCTTAATCGATTGGAATGATCCGAATGATCCAATCAGAAGAATTATTATTCCGAGTGAAGGGGAGCTTATGGAATACGGCCACTGGGATGCCAGTAATGAAAGTGTAAACTATGTGGCCCCGGGATGCCAACATAAGTATGAAAAAACAGCTCTTCTGGTAGTTTCAGAGGTATGCGGTGCATATTGCCGTTTTTGTTTCCGCAAACGGCTGTTTAACCAGGGAGCCGAAGAAGTACATATTAATCCACAACCGGGAATTGATTACATCCGCCAGCACCCTGAAATCAGCAATGTGCTTCTGACAGGCGGAGATTCGTTGATGCTATCTACTAAAAGACTTCGCAATATTATTGAACAACTCCGCAGTATTGACCATGTGAAAATCATTCGTTTGGGCTCCAAATTGCCGGCCTTTAACCCAATGAGAATCTATGAAGATGAAGATTTGCTTGATCTCATCAGAACGTATTCTACTCCTGAAAAACGAATTTATATTATGGCCCACATCAATCACCCAAAAGAAATTACCCGGGAAACGGTTCGCGGATTCCAGGCATTAATTGATGCAGGTGCGATTGTTATGAACCAAACACCTATTTTGCGGACGATTAATGACGATCCGGATGTTTTGGCAGAGCTGATGGAGAAACTCTCCCAAATTGGGGTAAATCCGTATTACTTCTTTATCAATCGCCCTGTGGCAGGAAATAATGATTTTGTTCTTCCTCTTAAAGATGTATATCGCATTGTGGAGGAAGCAAAAGGAAAAGTTTCCGGTCTGGCTAAACGTGTCCGTCTGTCCATGAGCCATGCTTCAGGGAAAATTGAAATTTTGGCCATCGAGGACGGTAAGGCTTATTTGAAGTATCATCAGGCCCGTGAAGGAAATTACGGTCAATTTATGATTCTGGATTGTCCGGACGATGCAGCCTGGTTTGATGACCTGTCCGGAAGCGAGAAATATTGGAAAAAGGAAGAAGCAATAGTTAAATAATAGACTTAATGAAATTTCACAGTTGATTTTCAGTTCGTTTCTTCATATTTAAGGAATACCGGAGAAGCCCGTTTGCTTACTCTATCTTAAGTATGAATGTATTCTTCTGCTCACCTTAAAGGCATGTTGCTCAGGGTAAATGAGCTGAAAGTCTTCATGAAGAGGTTAACGGAGAATAAGAATGGCGTGCATTTTGCACGTCATTTTTCTGCTTTTGGCAAAGGACAGCGGCAAAAGAGTTAAATCCTTGTAAGAAGAAAATATTTGAAATCAGTAAATTAATGATTTCATGTAATTCGACATGTGATAAAATTAATAGAGAAAGATTATTGTAGAAAGGCATAAAATTTTGTCATTTTACTCCGATTTTTACGCTGTAATCTTTCATATTTTAAGAGACAGGGGGAATTGAATAAGGCATTTTTTTGAAATAATGGGAGGAATATATATGAATCGTTCACGCAAAAAGATACCATTATTTCTTTTTGTTTTTTTCACCGCCTTAGTATTGGGAGCCGGAAGTTTATTTTTAATACTTGGTGATTCAGAAGGTTCCGAAATGACGAAACATTCCTCAAGTTATGACAATAATGACATTAATCCGGCTGCAACTGGTGAAAAAGCAGATGAATCAAAAACAAATGAGGAAATAGTGGAAGAAACAGGTTCAAATAACGAAGAAGACACGACTCCCTCCGGGAAAACTTATCAAACAATAGCCGGATTAAACTTACGGGAAGGCCCTTCACTTGAGGCTGATATCATCCTTACGATTCCGGCGGGGGAAAATGTTGAGTATTTGTCATCGTCCGGGTATTGGTATAAGGTAAAGTATGGTGAACAAATAGGCTACGTTAGCAGTGAATATTTAATTGATAATGAACTGCCTGCAAATGAATTTACGGAGCCTACTTATATACAAGGAGTGTTGGTGGTTAATAAAAAATATGGTCTTCCGGCTGATTATGCACCCGGTGAAAATCAAGAAGCCCGGGAAGCGTTTAATAAAATGGCTGAAGATGCGAAACTTGACGGCATTGCTTTAGAGGCCTTCAGCACTTACCGCTCATACGAGTACCAGAAGCAGCTCTATAACTATTATGTTTCCGTTGACGGGCAAGCCGAAGCAGACCGTTACAGCGCCAGACCCGGCCATTCAGAACATCAAACAGGTTTAGCATTTGATATTGGTCTGGAAGGGGATCATGAAAACCGTTTTAATGAATCGGATGCGACAAGATGGCTGGCGGAACATGCGTATAAATATGGGTTTATTCTCCGCTATCCTGAAGGAAAAGAACATATTACAGGTTATAAATATGAGCCCTGGCACTACCGTTATGTCGGCGTGGACATGGCAACGAAAGTTTATGAGAGCGGCTTAACACTTGAAGAATACCTGGGAATTGACTAATACCTTTTTATATTTTGAAATAGTCGAAGATAAATATATAAATGGACATTCAATCATAAGATAATAAAAATGCATTGCTAGAGGGCAATGCATTTTGTTGTCTTTAAGCCTATTCTTTTGGTTTAACAAAAGCCTTCATTTCTTCCAATAAATCAATTTTCCCCTTTTCAAGCTTGCTCTGTTTTAAATGCTTCATAAACGAAATTAAAATCAATAAAAGTGCAACAGGTACTGCAGCCAAAACAATTACTGTTAAGATTATAAAAACATAGCCCATGATCTTCCTAATCTCCTTTGCCCGTTAGTGTAAACCATTGATCATAAAATGAATTCCGCCTGTTTATATGTTTAGGATAGCACGCCATTGTTTTGCGTACCAGATCCTATATCCATCTAATTTAGATTGACATAAAAACATGAAAAAAATATGGGTTTACCATAAAAATATTTTAAAAAACTGCAGGGCTAAAAATTTCACGTTCGTCTATTATAGTGAAAGCAATTGATTAGGAGGAAAAAACTGTGACCTGTGTTTATGCAAAAAAGGAAACAGAACAATTTTATGAAAACTGGATTAATGAGCATGGGCATATATTATATAACTATATTCTGTCATTAGTACGCAACAGGGATCTTGCTGAAGATTTATATCAGGAGGTTTTGATCTCTGCTTATTGTCATTTAAACACCCTGGAAAAAATGTCTAATTTTAACGGATGGATATACCGGATTGCGGTCAATAAGTGTCGTGATTATTGGCGGAAAAAGAAGACACAGCAGCGGTTTTGGGAGGAAAAGGTTTATTTTTATTTGAATGACCGGAAGCAATCTTCCCCCCATCCGGAGGAAATAGCTATTAGAAAATGTGAGCGGAGGGATATGCTGGATTATATTCAGTCGCTATCCCCCATGTACTCAGAACCGCTCCTCCTTTTTTACTACGAAAATCTGACATTGACGGAAATCAGCGCTGCCAAGAAGGTGCCGTTATCCACTGTGAAAACACGGATGCGGAGAGCCAAGCTTCAGTTAATGAAAATCGTTGAGCAATCAGCACCCGCCGAAGGTGAATATGCCTTCTCTTAAGGGATGGTATTGAGTTGAAAAAAGTATGAATAGGTTTTTTAGCGGCAAGAATCCCGTGCCTCGTATCATTTTATGAGATTACAGAGGGGCAGGCGCTTTTTCCGAAAAGGCTGAATTAAATAAGGGGTGCTGCGTTTGGTTTCGCACCGGTTTGTTGTTTTAGGACGGGAACCGGCAAGTGCTGCTGTCTTTGAGAGGGGCGTTAGCAACAGCTTTTGCGTTCTGTTTTTGTTGTATATTTTTAGGGCGGGAACTAACTTACAATGTTAGTTACTGTTTTGCATTTATGGAGATAAACGGATTTTTCTGTTTATGGAGGCAGATCCGAGTGATTATCCTGGCGTTTTATAATCAGTCCCTGGCTAGATTGTC
>JANWJP010000145.1 GCA_025451895.1 Robertmurraya sp. | reverse complement strand
CATTTGCATACTATACTTTATACTTGAACGGGATGCCTCAACAAGCGGATGTTTCTACACTGACTACAGATGCACTTACTATTGATGGTGGTGACACGTTAAGTCCGAATACGCCCGTCGTAGTCGAGATGGTGTTAAACTAAGGAATTTTAAAACCGTTTCCATGACGTGGGGGATGCACTTGCATCTCCCTTTTTAATAAATTTTGCGAATAAATGTTATTGGACAATAGAATACAATGGAACCCGTTCATAAAATGCCGGGGAATTCAAAACACATGAATCTTAAGCATTTTAGGAGATGCATCAGTGATGAGAAAAAAATCTTTTGCAACAAATGATCTTTTTCGTTCGCAAATTCAACTGAATATGTTCTTTTAAAAAATGTTTGCCCGGCAAAAGGGGATATGCCAGGATTTAAAATTTTTTTACAGAAAGGAGGGCATTAAATGAAGTCAAGGTCACACAGGTTGTCCAAGAAAATTCGCCATAAATTAAGAAACAAGAATACATTGAATCAAAATATGGGTTTGGCATCTGCCCAAGCGTACCCTATATCATACAGACCTCCTCAAGGTTGCCCTGAAATTTTTCCCGGTCCCCCTCCGTCACCTCCGGAAAATATTCTCAAAGTGGAGACGTTCCAATACACGGCTCTTTCTGATGGTGTGAAAAATGTTTATATGAATGCAGATGGTTTGCCGGAATTTGACAGTTCACCAATTCTTGACCCGCAAGAAGTCTCATATGTTAATCTATTTATTAATGGGCTTTTACAGCCCCCGAGCACCTACACAGTTCAACCGGGAATACTCACCCTGACGGAAGTCCCTAATGCAGGGGCGCCGATCATTCTCCAGTTTGTTATTATTTATGGTTAGGTTTGACATATGGGAACATTTAGCGAATGGCGGCAATCATGCCGCCGTTTTTTGAAAATAAGACATAAAAAAACCCGGAAGGAGGCAGAAGAATCCATTCCGGGTTTTCTTAACGAAACCAGTTTCCATGAAGAATACTGAACATAATGTACTGTTTTCTTTACGTTATGCCTCTGAAAAGCTATGCATTTTCCGGTCAAAAAGAGTACCACAAATTTTTAAAAGCACTGTTTTAAATGTTTTGTTAGTTGCTCCGGATTTGGACAGGTCATTGGCTCTGACATAAGGCAGATTCCGATTGCTCCTGCCGCCAATACTTCTTTTGCATTTTTCTCCGAGACACCTCCTATGGCAAGAACAGGAAGGGACGTGGCCCGGCATACTTGTTTCAAAAACGAAAGTCCCCGCGGAGGCAGTCCATTTTTGCTGGAGGTTTGGAAAATATGGCCTGCGATTAGCCGGGTCGCACCGAGATTCTGTGCTTCAATTGCTTCTTCAACGGAGTGGACAGAAGCGCCGATGGTTCTAAAGTGTTGCAGGTCAGTCTGATGTTTCCTGAGATTTTCCATCGACAACTGAATATGTTTTATCTGCAGGTTTAGCGCAGCAGCAACGTTTTGATTAATAATCAGGTCCACTCCGTATTTTTCACAAACTTCTTTGATATTTGCAGCCAACTTTTCGTACTCCGCACAACTTAAGTCTTTTTCCCGGAGTATGATTCCGTCCGGCCTTCCTGAAGCTAGTTGTTCGATTCTCCGTAAAAAGGATTCACGGCAAAGCTTCCGGTTCGTAACGTATATAATCATTTCCTTCTCCTAAACTCTTATATAATCAGAATATACGGGTTGCAATCCCTTCTTAATGATCATATCGTGGATTTCTCTGACTGAACGTTCATCAGAGATTTCAAATTGTTCATCCCCTTTTTGCTTCTCATTATGCCCGCCCACGCCGACACTGACCCCGGCAGACATTTTTGTGGCTGTAAGTCCGATTACATGATCGCGGAATTTGGCCCGTTCTCTTGTGGAAATGGTAATTCCCGCATAAGGCATAAACAGGCGGTAAGCCAGCATGACCTGCAGGAGTTGCCGTTCATGGACATCTTTCGGATTATTTTTATCATTATTAATATAAGGCCTTAAGCGGGGGACAGAAAAGCCGATTTCCGCATGTGGATATTTTCTTTGAATAAAATAGGCATGCAGTCCCGCTGCAAAGGCATCTTTGCGAAAATCGTCCAGGCCGAGAAGGGCGCCGAAGGAAACCCCGCGCATTCCTCCCCGCAAAGCCCTCTCCTGTGCGTGAAAACGGTATGGAAAACTCCGCTTTGATCCCCATAAATGAACTTGCCCGTATTTATCCGTGTTGTAGGTCTCCTGATAGACAGAGACAAAATCTGCACCGCATTCATGTAAATAGGCGTATTCGTCTGTGTTTAACGGGTAAATTTCAATGCCGACTGCAGAAAAATATTTTGTTGCCAGACGTACGACTTCACCGATATATTTAACATCAGATTTAAAACGGGATTCCCCTGTCAGCAATAAAATCTCTTCTAACCCTGTTGCTGCAATTGCTTTTAGTTCAGCTTCCGCTTCCTCAATAGAAAGAACGGCCCTTGTAATTTTATTTGTTGCTTTAAAGCCGCAGTATGTACATTCATTTTCGCAATAGTTGGCAATATACAAAGGAGTAAACAGGGATACGGAGTTGCCGAAATGTTTTCTGGTCAAAGACTGTGCTTTCCGGGCCATTTCTTCCAAATAGCCGAGTGCGGCAGGGGATAAAACGGCTCCATAATCTGTGATGCTCAATCTGTCCTTCGTTAACGCTCTCTCAACGTCGCGGGCGGTAAACTGTTCATATTGATAATTGGCTGCGGCTGTCAAAACTTTTTCCATGATATCTGAATCGATGACTTCCATATTGTCATCATATCCGAGATGATTCAATTTTTGTTTAGCCATGATTAATCCTCCAAAAAGCCCGTTAACGGACTGGAAGCCTCTGCCCCCAGGTCGAGAACTCTTCCCAAACCGGCAAGATATGCGGCCCGGCCGGCTTCAATTGCGTGTTTGAAAGCTTTAGCCATTTTTGCGACATTTCCCGCTGTTGCAATGGCAGTATTGGCCATGATGGCATCAACACCCATTTCCATTGCCTCGCATGCTTGAGAGGGACGGCCGATTCCCGCATCGACAATTATGGGCAGGTCAATTTCATCGATAAGGATTTGAATAAATTCTTTTGTCAAAAGTCCTTTATTGCTGCCGATCGGCGCTCCGAGGGG
Source organism: Robertmurraya sp. (assembly GCA_025451895.1). Classification (GTDB taxonomy): domain Bacteria; phylum Bacillota; class Bacilli; order Bacillales; family Cytobacillaceae; genus CALKIU01. The sequence continues at coordinate 2,014 of JANWJP010000145.1, read as the reverse complement.
CATTACTGCTGCCGCACCGGCATTGACAAGATCCCTGGCCGCATACAAATCGGGATACATATAAGGCATGACAATAAATCCTTCTTTCGCAAGAATTTCTGTTGCCCTGGCAGTTTCATAGTTATCCGGAAGCAGATATTTTGAGTCCTGAATTACTTCCAGTTTGACGAAATCACCGCAGCCAAGCTCTCTTGACAGCCGGGCAATTCTCACCGCTTCTTCGGCTGTCCTTGCCCCTGATGTATTGGGGAGGAGGGTGATGTTTTTCGGAATATGGTCGAGAATGTTTTCAGTTCCACCCGGGTTGGCCCTTCTTAATGCCAGGGTGATAATTTCTGCTTCTGCGTGTTCGATTACGGTGTTCATTAAATCCAGAGAAAATTTTCCCGATCCTAAAATAAACCGGGATTGAAATTCATGTCCGCCAATAATTAATGGATCGTTCATTATTTTTCTTCCTTTCTAACAATCTTCTATTCCCAGTAAAAGCCGGAGAATCATATTGGCCTGGTGTCCGGCACAAATTTGCACTCTCGGCGCCATTAATCCATTGCCTACTTTTGCCCCGTTTTTCAAATCTCCGCAAACATATAAACGGTTCATTGGTTTTGTTGTTTTAATCAAATTCGAACTTTCATAACCGGCCATGCCGGATGCTGCGACAATTTTGCAATCGGGAAGTTCATTCAGCGCTGTATTGACAAGCATGGATTTTTGGTCAGGTTTATCAAATGCTTCACAAACAATGTCATAACATTCAAAGAGCTCTTTTACATTGTCTTCGGTAATTTTCACAGTTTTTGTCTGCACTTTAATGAAGGGGTTAATCTCTTTAATTTGTTCTTTCAGGGCATCTGTCTTTGCCATTCCAAGGTGCCGGACGTAGTAGCATTGTCTGTTCAAATTGCTCGGTTCAACAACGTCGAAATCAACAAGCAAAAGTTGTCCGACCCCGATTCTGGCCAGCATTACAGCAATGTTTGAACCGAGGCCGCCCAATCCGGCAATGGCAACTTTCCCTTTTTTTATTTTGTTGTGGACGTTCGGACTGTGCCTTGCCATCATCATGCTTTCAAGTTCTTCCGCATCAGGCATGACGCCTTTTTGAATCAGCGTCAGCGTATCTCCGTTACTAAGCTCACAGTCTTCGTCAATTTGAAATCCGTTAAGAATTACAATATCTTCCGGACTGCCCAGTTTTTCACGGACTTGAAAAGCGGTCCGGCATTCCAGTCTTCTTTTTTTTCCATTGACAGTCAGTTCCATGGGTCACCCTCCCCCGACAAATTGAACAATTTCCAGTTTGTCTTCATCTTGAAGCAAAACAGTCTTATATGCGGCTTTTGGGACAATTTCTCCGTTCCGCTCCACGGCAATGCGGTTCAGGTCATATTGTTCCGTCACCAGAAAATCGTATAAACTCTGTTCTTTTTCAAGCTTTTTCGTGATTCCGTTGACCTTCATTTCATCCCTTCCCTTCCTTTCACAAAAAAAGCACAAAACGAGATTGACACCCTTTCGGTGGTGCCCCCCATTTTGTGCTGGTATTTTATTTAATTATTTAACAGAATAGTATAAAAATTCCCTTGATTTGTCAAGGCCTTTATTAGGATTGTTTTTACCAAGAAGGCAAGGAGGTTTACTTAAACGTTTACAGAGTTAGGATGATATGTTGAAAAACCGCTGATTTTCACGGTATGACGGACCTCAAATTCAGCGCAGAACATATTTTATTATTTTTCTGCTAAAAGCCTGCGATTTGGAATTACAACATTTTTCATAATTAATTCGCAAATGAACTGTAGAAATAAACAAGATTTTACTTTACCGGGATAGTATAATGAAAATAGTGAAGTTATAAGATTAGTCCAAACAGGGGTGTTGTACAAATGATTAAAATAACTGCTGACAGTACATGCGATCTTTCTCCGCAAATTTTAGAGGAGTTTGATATTACTTTGGTGCCCTTGCACGTACTTATTGACGGCAAAGATCATTTGGATGGGGTTGATAT